>JAISPA010000212.1 GCA_031275255.1 Acidaminococcales bacterium
ATAGACCTTCCGCATATAAACATAGAGTTTATTGATAAAATAGATAACAGGCTGAAAATACCGCTGGTAATGCACGGCGGAAAGAGAGACAGGCACAATCCGGCGTTTTATCGTCCTTATATTGACGCGGGCGTAAACAAGGTAAACGTAGCAACAGATATGTCAATGGTAGCCGCGCGCACGCTTAAAACGCAATTGCCACAAAATGACAACGCCAATTATATAACATTGATGAACGAGGTAAAACGGGCGGTCAAAGAATCTGTCACCAAATATATGTTGGCCTTTGGCTGCGTGTCTAAAGCCGCGAATAATTTTAAATAGCGGGACGGGAATTGACCTTCAGGTTGATTCTTTTGTTTTCAGGGCGCCGAGGATGCTTTTATACGGCTAAACTCAGTGTTTAAAAGCGCTGGTTTTTTAGCGCGGTTCTGCAGGCTTAAGAAAAAACCGGTCGGAAGGCTAATCTTTCCCTTTAAATGGCGGACATAATGATTTATCGCGCTGTTACAGGCCGTTTCAAACGCCGGAGGGTTTATGATTAAAAAGCTTGAACTTGTTTGCTCCAAATGCCAGAAGCCTTATAGGGCGGGGAAAAGCTTATTTTACGCGGAAGATTTTAAAACTGCCGATTTTGGCAAGGTCAAACTGATTTGTCCGGGTTGTCTGGCTGAGTGGCGCAGTTATTGGAAGATTGACAAAGCTTGTTTTTTTGAAAAAGCGGGCGTGTTATACGTAAATATAGAACTCGCCAACGGCGATGTCTATGAGCAGCTTGATTGTACGGCTATGGACGATATTGTCGCAATAAGCCATGATATACCGCTGCGGGCGCAAAACAGGCTTTATAAAATCTATAAAAAGTGGTATGACGAAAAGATGAAAGATTGCTTAAAAAACTGCGTTTTCAGCGAATCTTTCATGCGCACGGCTTTTACCTGCGAGACTTTCGGCGGCGACAAATACAGCGATGTCGCTTTCCGTTTCAACCGCCTGGGGGTTTTGGAAACGGAGTCGGAAATACCGGAGGTTGTCAAAAAGCAAATTGCGGAAAAATGGAGTATTTACGAAGCTGCCAGCCTTGCGGCTGACGACGGCTGGAAAATATAGAGAGGATTTTAATGTCACTTGTTAATGAGATAGAGCAGCGGCGCACTTTCGCTATTATTTCCCATCCGGACGCCGGTAAAACCACGCTTACCGAAAAACTTTTGCTGTACGGAGGGGCCATTCACCTGGCCGGGACGGTGAAAGCGCGCAAGAGCCAGAAATACGCCGTATCCGATTGGATGGAAATCGAAAAACAACGCGGAATATCGGTAGCTTCCAGTGTTCTGCAATTCAATTATAAAGGCTGCAAAGTAAATGTGCTTGATACGCCGGGGCATCAGGATTTCAGTGAAGATACCTACCGGACCCTGACGGCCGCGGACAGCGCCGTTATGTTGATTGATGCGGCGAAGGGGGTAGAGGAGCAGACGAAAAAGCTTTTCCGGGTTTGCCGGCAAAGAAAATTACCTGTTTTTACTTTTGTCAACAAACTTGACCGTTATGGCCGCAATCCGTTTGATTTGATGGATGAAATAGAGAAAGTGCTTGGCATAAGGTCTTGCCCGCTTAATTGGCCAATCGGGGTAAACGGCAAATATTGCGGTATTTACGATCGCCGAAAAAAGAACGCTGATATTTTTCTCCATGACGGCAGCCACGGCGCAAAGCAAACAGAAGCGGCGCGTTATGATCCAAAGGATAAGGCTTTCAGGGAAAAAGTGGGCGAGGAGGCATTTTTGTCTCTTTTTAACGACATGGAATTGCTTGACGTTGCCGGTGACCCTTTTGCGCCGGAAAAGATAACGGCCGGCGAACTTACGCCCATGTTTTTTGGCAGCGCCATGACTAACTTTGGGGTGGAAGTTTTTCTGGAAGAATTTTTGCGCCTGTCGCCGCCACCCCGTCGGCGTCCGTTGCGGGACGGTACACAGCGTTATCCTGACAATCCGCTTTTTTCCGCTTTTATTTTTAAAATACAGGCCAACATGAACCCCGGGCACCGTGATCGGATAGCTTTCTTTCGCATCTGCTCCGGTATTTTTAATAAAGGCATGACCGTTTATCATGTGCAGGGAGGCAAAAACATCCGCCTTGCCCAACCGCAGCAATTTCTGGCGCAGGAACGGGAGATTGTAGACAAAGCCTATCCCGGAGATATACTGGGCATATTTGATCCGGGTGTGTTCGCGATCGGCGATACTTTTTGCGACGAAAGTGAAAATATACGCTTTGAGGATTTTCCCGTTTTTCCGCCGGAGCAATTTGTCCGGGTGCAACCTAAAGATACGCTTAAACGCAAACAGTTTGTAAAAGGAATAGAACAGTTGGGGCAGGAAGGGGCTGTGCAGATATTCAAGCAGCCGGCGTCCGCCTCGGAGTCATATATAATAGGAACGGTGGGCGCTCTGCAAATGGAAGTGCTCGCTTACAGGCTGCGCGGCGAATACGGGGTGGAACTTGTGATCACGGCTTTATCTTACTCTGTAGCCCGCTGGCTGCTGGGAGAAGAAAAATACCTGTCAAATATGAAAGGGATTGATAACGGTATGCTGGTGTTGGACAAAAAGGGCGCCCCCGTCGTTTTAGTGAATAACACCTGGAATTTAAATTGGCTGATTGAGCGCAATCCCCAAATAACTTTTCTGGAAGCGCCGAATGCGTCATAATGCGCAAAAAAATAAACCCGCGAGTTTTTGTTGAGAAGATTGCCGGAAAGGATTGGCGCGGCGATGAGAAAAATGTTTTTTGCAGGACGCAAAACAGCCGGCGAAGTTTGCCGCCGTAACGCAATCCGTTCCGCGCCAAACATGCATTCGCCGACAATTTGGGCATATCTGTATGGTTGACGCTTTTTGTCTTTTGGGCGTTAAGGTGGAACCTTACGCCATGAATGAGGCGGCTGCCGCTTTAAGCCGCAACCTGCGAGACAGAAAACCGGCTTTTGTTGCAACGGTAAATACGGAAATAATTATGTACTGTCAAAAGGATCCGGTGTTTAAAAGCATAATCAACTCCGCCGATTTTGTTCTGCCGGACGGAATAGGCGTTGTCTGGGCAGGCCGGTATTTGGGGTGTAAGGTTCCCGGGCGTGTTACCGGCTGCGACTTGACAGAGGAATTATTCAAATTGGCGGAT
>JAISPA010000133.1 GCA_031275255.1 Acidaminococcales bacterium
AGACCGGTTTTAACGCGGCAAGTTCGTCCGGGCTGGTCATGCGGGGGTGTTCGTCCACGGAAAACATGACCGTTTCTTTGCGTTTTTTTACCGGCACAGGCACTATCTCGTCCTGAAAACTGCCGTCTTTGATCGCCCTGTCCGCCTTTTCCTGGCTTTCCAGGGCAAAAGCGTCCTGCTGCTCACGGGAAATGTTATATTTTTCCGCCAGGTTTTCCGCCGTCAGGCCCATGGTAAGCTCGCCGTATACATCCCGCGGCTGGGAACAAGGCTGACTTTCCGTGTTGGGATCCACCAGGACGCCGTTGCCGGCGCCGTAGCCGTAACGGGCGGAGCGCAGGTAATACTGGGCCGTACTCATGCTTTCCACGCCGCCCGCCAAAACCAGATCGGCGTCGCCGCACTTTATGGCCTGCGCGGCGTTCATTACCGCCTGCAGTCCGGAACCGCACTGTCGGTGTACGGTATAGGCGGGAATTTCAATAGGCAATTGCGCCGTCAGGGCGGCCAGGCGGGCGAGATTCGGCTGGTCGCTGGACTGTTTGGCCTGCCCCCAGATGACTTCGTCCAGATCCTGCGCCCTGGCGCCGGCGCGCGCCAATACTTCTTTCATTACCAGCGCCGCCAGCCGCTCCGGCTGAACGTCTTTCAGCGCGCCGCCCAATCTGCCCACCGGCGTGCGCGCGCCTGCAATCAAGACAACTTCTTTCATTACGTATATGCCCCCTGTTTATGTATTTGCCCGCCGGACTGATAGTCGACCGGCGGGAGCTTCCGCGCCGGCTGAATGCTCGTTCTCGAAAAGGCAAGATTACTTCGCCGCCGCTTGAAGCGCTGTTTGGCGCCGGCCGCCCGTTTATTTTATTATGAAGCAGGCGGCCGGCCAATGCAAGGGTTTTTACCAGCTGTAGAATACCGGCATGAAGACGCAGGTCAGGATCAGGAGAATGATGTTGATCGGCAGGCCGACCTTGACGTAGTCCATATACCGGTAGCCCATGGGCAGCGTCTGGGTAACGGCAGGCGTCCCTATGGGCGTCGAGATGGCGTTGTTGGCGGTTATGGTAATGGCTATGGCGAAAATGACGGGCGATACGTTGAGGGCAAAGGCGATCGGCAGGAAAATCGGCACCAGCATGGCCGCAACCGCCGTATTGCTCATGAAGTTGGTCAGCGCGCAGGAGATGATGATGGCGACCAGCAGCAGCACATAAGGCTGGGCGCTCGCGCCGCCGAAAAGCTCAAGGACAAAGTTGGCGATCACCCTGCCGCCGCCGCTGACGTCAAGGCCGGTGGCGAATCCCTGGGCCGCGCCCAAAATGATCAGGGTATTCCAGTCCAGGTTGCGGATGGCCTTTTTGTAGTCAATACATTTGGTCGCCATTAAGACCGTCGCGCCGGTCAGGCCGATGATGCCCACGTTCCAGACGTTCAGGACAAAACCGGTGATGCAAAGGAGCATCACGATGCTGGAAAGCCACATGCGCCAAGTGAATTTCACTTGCTCATCCAACGCGTTTTTGTCGGCGCCGGGCATTTGGGGTTCGGCAAAATCAAAGGATTTGCGGGCGATGTTCAGCCCGATGGTTGCGCTGTAGACACAGAAAACCACGCACAAAAATATGGTTATCGGCGCCATTTCAAAAAAGCCTATGGCGCGGGCGCCGGCGGTCTTGGTCAGAATGCCCTGGGTAATGAGCTGCGCGGTGGAGCCGACCATGGTGATGCTGGCGCCCACCGCCGCCGCCATGCCGGCCAGCATGGTAATGTTTTTGGCGGATATTTTGCCGCCGGAACGGCTGCCTACCGCGGAAATGATCGGCATGAACATGGCTATGACGGCGGAGTTGCTCAGAAAACCCGTCAAAGCGCAGACAATTGCCACAATAATAAAGGTGAAGACGCGTTCATTCTGCGCCAGCCTGCTCTGGCCGATCTTTACGCCGAGCACCCGCGCCACGCCTGTTTCAAAAAGCGCGTCGCCTACGATCATCATGCCTGCCACCATCATGGTGACGGTAGCGGCAAAGCCGGCGGAAACAGCGGCGAACGGCATGACCTTGAAGATTCCCATGGCGACCGCCGCCGCCATGGCGGTAACTGCGAGCGGTATTTTTTCCATGACAAAGGATACTACCGCAATCGCAAGAATGATAATGGCTATAGTGCTGTTTTCCATTATTTTCTCCCCCCGTTTCTTTGCTTTGTTACATGTACTTTTTGCTGCCGGCAATTGTCGCAATATCGCATTTGGCGATGGTCTCCGGCGTTAGTTCCTGGCCGATGCCCGGTTTGTCCGGCGCCCGGTAGCGCCCTTTTTCCGGCTGCCAGTCGTAAAGGCAGGTAGCCCTGCTTTCAGGGTTCAAGGCCCGCTGGTGATGCTCGTGGATGAGGAAACGGATGCCGGTTTACAGCATTTCCACAAAAGTTTGCAGTTTGGTGCGCGCCTGGCCGCTGTTTTCCGTACTCTGGTCTATGTCGATGCACACGCTGGGCAGTCCCGCCTGCGCGGTTGTTTTTGCCAGCAGCGGGTATTCGTATTCTTCCACGTCGCAAAAGCTCATCAGGCAGATGATCACGCCGTCCGCCCGGTTTTCTTTCGCCAGTTTGATGACTAGATCTGGCCGGGCGCTGGTTTTTTCATGGACAACCGAACAGGCGGAGCGGGACAGCCACTGCCCGGCCAGCCGATCGAGCGGGTCCTGGCCGGCGGGGATGTCCGTCCGGAACTGCCGGCTCTCCTGCGCCAGGTCGTCTCCGACCACGGCGATTTTGTTTTCCGCCAGAATATCCAAAAGGTCGCCCGGTTCCGCCGTGATTCCCGTCAGGACGACTTTCCTGCCCGTCCATTTGTGTTCCGGCAGCTCGGCCAATTTCAGGACGATGTCTTTTACTTTTGCCGCATGTTCCGCTTTTTCCATGAAATGGGCGCTTTTCATTACGGCGTGGCGGATCTTCGGCGTGATAACGTCCAGATGGCGGTTGGCCGCCCGGGCAAATTCACGCAGGGTTGCGTTATGGCTGTTGTATATGGCGATGGAGTTTTCTATGGCGTCGCCGCTGATTTTATGCCCGGCGATTTCTTCCAGCTTTTCTTTGACCACGCCGTATTCGGCGGCCAAAAATTCCCGCGCGCCGTCAACCTCCCTGTTTTGCGGCTGAATAAGGGCGATGAGGGGGATGTCTTTTACTCCTACCCGCCAGGCGCCGCTCATGCCGCGGAAAGAGTCGCAGAGAATAGGCATGATGACGGCGGACAAGCCTTTATATTTGCCCAGCATACCAAATTCCAGGCAGGAGCGCATGATGGAGCAGATGAAAATAGGCGCATACTGGCCGGCGACGGAGGGATTGACCTGGCCGCCCCAGACCCCCATGGGGATCATGCCCGCGGCGTGCACCAGTTCCGCCGGCGTATAGATGGGGAAACAGCCGACGACTTTTTTGCCCTGGGCCAGATATTTGGCCAGCATCTTTTTGGGCGAATCCGCGACGGACTGCAATTCGGCGAGCATTTCCGGTAAATCAGCCATGATTTGCCTCCTTCCTGTGCTGCATGATTTCCACCAGTCCCTGCAGCCTTGTCTCAAACTGCGCTTCGCTGTAAATGCGCTCGTCCGACTGGTCGCCGTCAAAGTTGGCGCAGGGTACGCCCGTTCTCTCCTCGATGATGTGCCGGCCGACAAAAATGTGGAAGGTCATCATCTTGCAGCTTCTGTTCACATGGCAGAGCATACCGTCGCAGTTGTAGTTTTCTATGGTGTCGGCCCGCATGTTCATGATGGTGTTGGTGGAGAGGCTGTTGGTGGACGAGGAGGCGTAAGCGCTGGCCATGGAATCAAGGTCGCCCGGCTCGTAGTCCACATTCCAGGCCGTTACGTAGCCGTTGATGACGGCATTGACGTTGTAGTTTTTCAATGTTTTGAGATTGTGGCCAAGGTTAGGCCAGCAGGCGATGCCTTCCCAATGCACCCGGTATTTTTCTTCGGACGGGAAAGTGGTGGTGTTGTTGGCGATATGTTCTTCCACTTCTTTTTTTAACTGCTCAAAAATAACGGTGGTGGATTCTTTGCCGCGGGCGAGCACCAGGCAGGACATATAGTTGAAGAAGTCAAACCCGCTCATGGGCGCGGGGGTACGCATGTTCAGCCTGATTATTTCGTCGAAAAGCTTGCTGTTGATCTGGGAACGCTTTTGCACTTCGAGGAATTTATCCCAGTCGAATTTTTTCCCGCTGAAAGCCTCCATGTCCCAGATGTATTTTTCTATTTGCTTTCTGATATAGGTGATTTTGTGTTTGGCCGGTTTTTCTTCGTAATAGTTAAACAGGCAGTCGATAAAGAAAATCGGGATGCCAAGGTCTCTCGACAAACATTCGTACCACTTCATCAGTTGCGTGCAGCTGTTGTTGGCCAGGAGCAAAAAGTCCGGGCTGGGCATCAAAGGATCCGCTTTGCTATAGGCCGGGTCCTGGATTTTGTCCGCCAGGGCCATGTTCAGCCTGGCGTAGGAGCAAATGCGCGAAGGATACTGCATAGCGCCTTCGGCGTGTTCGATGAGTTCCCCGCCCAGATGCTTGGCGGAAATTGAGGCCGCGTTGTTTTCTGGGTACAAAACGGGAATGTCCAGAGTTTCACAGATTTCCTGCGGGAAAATGGCCGTCGACCAGCCGACTTTCTCCCCCCGCGCTTTCGCCGCAAAGGCGTCCCGGTAGATTTTGGCGGTCTGCTCGGCAACCAGCACCCGGGACCGCGGCAGTTCGCGTTTCGGTTTTTGCCCAACTTGTTCCCCCATTATGGATAACACCTCCAGCTTTTTAAATCTTTATTTATGCAATTCCTCATAAGCCAGTACCGCCGCGCCGAGGGCGCCGGCCAGCTGGCAGTCTTCGTGCACCAAAATGTTTCTTTTGATTTCTTCCTCCAGCAGCGCGACCACGCCTTTGTTCAAGGCCACTCCTCCGCTCATGGCCACCTCCGGCACGATGCCGTTGCGGAAAGCGAGGGACGCTACCCTTTTGGCCACCGAGCGGTGGATGCCGGCCACCAGGTCTTCGATGCGCACCGCGGCGGAGAGCTTGGAAATGACTTCGGATTCGGCGAAAACCGTGCAGGTGTTGCTGATGTTTACCTCCTCCGTGGCTTTCAGCCCGATCTCCCCAAGATCGTTTACCTTCACGTTGATAATGCGGGCCATTACGTCAAGGAATTTTCCGGTGCCGGCGGCGCATTTGTCGTTCATGACGAAGTTTTCCAAAAATCCTTTCGCGTTTACCCTCATGGCCTTGATGTCCTGGCCGCCGATGTCGATAATGGTCCTGACGGATGGAAAAAGAAAATTGACGCCTCTGGCGTGGCAGCTCAGCTCGCTTTTTTGGCTGTCCGCCCCGGCGAAAGTAAACCGCCCGTAACCCGTAACAAGTATCCGCTCCATGTCTTCTATTTGCCGGTTTTTAACTGCCAGGACTTTTTGCAAAACGTCGCCGGCCCCGCTCGTGCCGGTGCCCAAAGGCACGACGGCCCGCGCCTCCACCCGGGCGCCGTCTTGCAAAATCACCGCCTTGCACGCGGTAGAGCCGATGTCTATGCCTAAGGTGAACATTTTTTCGCACCTCCGCAGCCTCTTTGCCGTTCAGATGACCCCATCCGCTTTCAATTTGGACAGCTCGTCTTTGCTTATTTTCAAGCGGCCGCAGAAAATTTCTTCATTGTATTCACCGATGTCCGGGCCCGCCCATTTTACCTCGCCGGGCGTATCCGACATCATGGGTACGATGCCCTGCATTTTGAGTTTGCCGAATTTTTTGGTTTCAACGTCCAAAATTATACCGCGCTCTTTAAAGTGCGGGTCTTTCAGGATATCCGCCACCGTGTAGATTTTGCAGTTGGGAACGTCGTCGCCCAGGGCGGCGAGACATTCGTCGATGGTATGCTCTTTGATCCAGTCCCCGGCGATTTTGTTGATCTCGTCCCGGTTGCGCATACGTCCGCCCGGCGTGCTGTATTCTTCGCTTTGCAAAAGGTCGGCGCGCCCGATGGCTTTGGCAAAATTCGCGAACACTTTGTCCCCCGCCACGGAAAGGGCCAGATATTCGTTGTCTTTGGTGAGAAAATGCCCGGACGGGATGGTGACGAACGTTCCGTTGCCGATGCGTTTTCTTATGGCGCCGTCGTAGCTGTATTCCGTGATGATCGACTCCAAAATCCTGATCGACGTTTCGGTCAGGCAGCAGTCAATCCTTTGGCCCACCCCGGTCCCGATCACGTCCCGGCTGTA
>JAISPA010000002.1 GCA_031275255.1 Acidaminococcales bacterium
GCGCCTGCGCGTTTAAAGCGTCAGCCTGCGCCCTCGACTGCGCTATCGTGCTATAGGTCTGAAACAGCGTCCCTATTATCGCCAGCCCTACTCCCATTTTTGCGCCCCCTTCCCAAAACCACGTCCGCCAGGCAAAAAGTTATCACAACACACCTGCCCATCACCGGATCCTCCACCCGGTCATGAAACCTCGCCCCCAGCCAGCGGCACCAGCGCACCGTCTCCTCGTACCAGAGGGGAATCACCGCCCACACATAAGGTCGCCCATCAAGCGTACGCGCCAGCATCTCCCGCGTCAAAAGAAGAAACTCCCTTTTGCGTCTCTTTGCCGCCTCAGTAGCCGCCACGAAAACAAAACCGTCCGCCGCGACCCCCATAAACACCGCCGGCTTATCGTCAAAATACGCAATATACGTCTTTTGCGCCGCCGCCTTATATTCGGCCGCCTTCTCTTTCGGCAGGTCGCCGCCGAACTCTTTAAGTGTCTTTTCCGGCAGGTTCTCCGCGATATAAGCAAGGTCCGCCGCCGTTACCCTGTCCGTCAGCTCAATCAAGTAAACTTCACCTCGCGGCTCAAGGCCGACAGCTTAAAAGGCAGAGCCGCCCCGTGCCTTATCGCCACCCGCCCGTGATAATTCGTGTCCTGCGGCAAAGTGACCGGCGTCACGCCCGTAACCAGCCGCACCCGGAGATTAGGCTCCAAAAGGCTCATGCCGGACTCTTTGAGCGTAAAAATATCCCGCGCCGGCAAAGCCTCGTCCGTATATACCACCCCGCCGAATGAACTTTCCACCCTAAGCATTACCCGGCCAAGGGCCCGCCTCGCCCCGAGCGTCGAACCCGAGCCGGAAAGATTGGCGTGCAAGTCCGGCAGGACAAGCTCCAGCTCATACCCCAAGCCTATCACCAAATCGGCGTAAACGTCAGGCAAAGTAAGCGTCCCGTCCTCTCCGACCAAATACCCCGCCGCATCAAAAAGATAATCATCCCCGGCGACCATGACCCTTTGCCCGGCGAAACGCCCAAGGCCGGCAATCGTCTTTGAGGTGTTGCCTTTTATTATTTCGGCGCAGTCGGCCATACAGTAATCCGGCGGCCAATCGCCCGTCCCGGCGTCGGTAAGTTTCTCCAAATGCCGCGCCGTACTCTTGTCCGCACGCGGCCGGTCAACAACCGCGTAAAGAAAATCCCGCCCGCCCGAGGCAATCGCGCAAATCGCCGCGAACCGCCCTTGCGTCTCAACCGTCGACCAGGCGAAAACCTTCTGCTCCCTAAGATACGTAAGGCAAAGCAGCGCCCCGTCGCCACGCAGGGCGAAAACAAGCTGCTCCGGCTCCCGCAGCGCCTGAATATCCATTATGCGATGCGCCCCGCCCGCCAAATGAGGGATAAGCACCGTCAACTCCTCCGCCTGATAGCCGTCGCCCTCGAAAGAATACCCGGCGTCCCTTATCCTGCTCTGTCCCTGCTGCACATAAATAACGCGCGACCCCACCAGAAGGGGCGGGATATTGGACGCGCCGCAGGCGGCCTGAGCCCGGATGCTGAACTCAGAGGGCTTCACGATACTCTCGCCGCTGATCAGCCAAATGTCGCCGGAAGTGAATACAAGCAAATCCCGGGCGCTGACCAAAGCCCTTATATCAAAGAACTCGCGGGCAATGACCGCCGTATTGATCGCGCTGTCGTCGGTCAATTTCCCCGCCGCCTCTGTAACATCAAAATTCGTATAATCAGACGTCCTGCTGAGCCACAGCCCATTCGGGCGGTAATCGCTGCCGCCGAAACAAAGCCTGTCCTGGAAAAAACAAAGATTTTTCGGCCAGCCGCAATCACCGTTCCAAAGCCCGCGCGCCCAGGACTTAACCTCCCCGGCCTGCCCCAAAGGCTTTACCATTACCCCCGTAGCCTGCGCCGCGCTTTCCACGGAAGTCAACTTAACCACCCCGCGCGCGATATAACTGTTGACCGTCAGCGTACCGTTCGTTCCGGCCGAATGATTGACAAAACTCTCGCCCGTAACCAGCCTGAGGAAAAAAGGCTGATCCGGCGTTGCGCCGCTGTCCGTATAATTGGCGCCGCCGTTCTTGGCCGTATCGGTAGAATACGCGCTCTTATACTCCTTGAACTTGTACCAGCCGCCGACCGTCAGCCCGTCCTCCGTGTCTCGCCTCTCAATCGTAACTGTCCCCGTCCAATTGCCGCGCGTGATAAAACTCCACCCCTCGCCCACCAGAAGCGCGGTGGAATCGCCAACATCCACCGTCCCGGCGGGAACCGACTGATAAAACTTAATAAAATCCCCTACCCAGCCGGCGGAAAAAACATCTTCGCCGGCCGTTACGGTAACCGTGTCGGTCGGAGCGCTCACCGACAAAGATATATCACTTGCCAACTCGCCGAAAGGCGGGACGTGCACCGGAAAATCCGAAAGCGAAAAACTCTCGTCCGCCTCCCTGAAAAGCCGCTTGACCGGAAACGAGCCGGAGGCGACAAAAAGCGTGTCGGCGCTCTGCGCGAAATCAAGATTGGGCAAATCCCGTTCCCTGAAAGGCGTCTCGATGGACGCCTCCAAAACATCGTCAAGATAAATATCCAGCGCCCCCGGCGTAAAGACCAACAAAAAAGCTGTTTCGCTTCCCTTGGCGAAACGCGAAAGGCGCACCGGCCCCCCTGCGCCGGCGAAAGACCAGACATGCCGCGTGCCGGGCCTCTTGTACGCGCCGCCGTAAGGGCGGATAAAAACATTCTTCGCGCGAAGAAGCGATTCCTGATACTTATCCAGATCCACCCGGGCGGCCACATCCTCGGCCACCTCGCCGCCCGAGAAAGTACACTGCAAAACATTGACCGTCATGCTGCCACATCCTTTCGGTAATAAGAAAACCGCTTACCCTTTGATAAGCGGCTGTGCTATAATGTTCTTGGCGTTGCGATAACGGCGGACGGTTGCTGCTCCCCTGAAAGGGGGTGTTGCCTATGAGCTGCGACAAGTTGGCTTTTTTGCTAATCTTGCTCCTCTTGCTGATAGTTGCGATAAAAAAGCAACTGCCGCCCAGCTCACAACTTAGCGACAGTTACTTTGTAACTTGAACTTTTTTGGGGGCAACCGTTCACCGGCAACGCCTCTTTGCGTTTATTATGCCCCCGCCCCGCGCGTTTGTCAAACTCCGTCATAACCTCGCCTTCAGAATATTCGCCGCCGGGCGGAACCGCTCCTTACTCTCGTTGCCATTTTGCCGGGCGCTGTCTATGAGCGCGTTTTGCATAAGATTAAAATTAAGCTGTTTAAGATTGGCGTCCGAGGCCAAAGACAGCGCCAGCTCCGACGCCAGATAATAATAAAGCGCAGTGATAAAATCCGGCGGGAAATTTTCCGCGTTCTTCACATCCGAAGTATAATCAAGATATGCGGCGGAAACATTTGCCCCAATGACCTTTTCCGCCTCCGACACACCGAAAACGTCCCAGGCCTTCATCGTTTGCCGCCCCTGCTGATAACCCCACCGTGTGCGCTCCGGGCGTTCGGCGTTGAAAACGCGCCGGACGAACAGGCAATCGGCGGGATAGCGGTACAAAAACTCCCACAAAGGACTCTTGTGCGCCGTCAACGCCAAAGGCGCGACCCGGCGCGCGAAAGACCAGGGCAGGCGGCGCAGCAGCGCCTCCCGGCAAAAATCATACATCCGGGCGCACTGATAAGCCTCCTCCGTATTATCGTCGAAAGACAAAATACCGCTGGCCTTAAGCTGGCTTAAAGCCATATTGCAAATACCGATAGCGTCCATAGGAAACCGGGGGGGGCGCATAAAGCGCCCCCTTACCCCCTTGCTTATTTTTTGTCTGACGTCGTTTTGGCCGCGGTTTTGGCCGCGGTTTTGGCCGGGGATGACTCCCCGCCCTGCTCTTTTGCCGGAGACTGCCCGCCGTCCAGCGGCGCAAAATGCTTCGGCGCCTCCCACTTGAACTCCACTACCTCGCCCGCCGTATAAAGCCGGCGGTTATAGTAACAATCGCGTATGCATACATATCTCATTATGTCGGCGCCCCCGCCGACAGCCCGGCGAACACCGTCCCGCCGGCCGGCGTGCCGGAAGCCGCAAGCACCAGGCGCATCCACCGCTTCATCCCGCGCGGCAGCTTCATCACAATAAGTTTTGCCGGCGCGGTCTGCGCTATGGTCGTCGGTACGGT
>JAISPA010000033.1 GCA_031275255.1 Acidaminococcales bacterium
TTCCGCGATCGGCGGATAGCCGCGCAGGTATTCGTGGTTGCCCCATGCATAATATATCCCGCGCGGAAAACAGCCGGCAAATTCATCAATGACGGCCGTCATAGCGGCCACCTGGCTCACGTCATCAATCAGGTCGCCGGTAATGGCCACGGCGTCCGGCTTTTCCGCGCGGGTTTTTTCCAGGACGGAGCGCAGGTCGGCCAAAGAAAAAAAGACGCCAAGATGCAGGTCGGTCAGCTGCGCAATCTTAAATCCGTCCGCCTCCGGGCCAAGGCCGGGCAGGACAATCTCCCGCCTGACGGCGGTTACCGTTACGCTTTCATAAAAAGCGCCGTAGCCGCTCACGGCGAAAGCAAAAACAAGCGCGGCCGCCCCGGCCGCTTTAAGGCCGTCCGCCGCGCCGGGGCCGGCTGCCAGCGCCGCCGCGCCCAAAACGACAAAAAGCGGCAAAAGGATGATTTGCCCCACAAACCAAAAAACACAGAAACGGCTGATAAATTCCGCGCCGGGCAAGGCTTTTGACCAGGCAAGGGTTACCCCCCAGACCGCCGTGAGGTTAAACAGCAAAAAAGCAAGCAGCCAGCTTTTTCTCACCGGGATATGCAAAATCCGTATCCCCAGCATACAGTTGGCGAAAGTAACCAGCAAGGTCAGACCCAGCACCATTGTTGCAAAAAAAACCGGACCGCGCAAAGCGCACCCCCTGTTCCCATCTCTTGCGGCCTTTTGGCGCGCCGTGCGCCTGGTACCCTGTAACGCCTGAAAGTTTACAAAACGCCGGTCTTTTTCCCGCCGGGCGGTGCTAAAAAGCCTCGCCGAACCTGTGAAGGCCAAGGATGGCCAAATGCAGAATGCGCCAAGGAAGGCAGGCATTCTGCCGGGTTCGCCTGCGTTTTGCGCCTTGCCAGGCGAAAAAAATCCTCGCCGCGCGCTGACAACCTTCAGGTGTTTCAGGATACTATGAAACTTTTGGCAAATCAGCCGTTTTTAATCTTTTTGAGTTTTTCCAATGTATAATCAACGGCGTTGTCGTCTATGCCGTAATGGGTAACCATGCGGAACCGCCCGGCGCCGAACTTGTTGGCCAGCACCCCTTCCGCTTTCAGGGCGGCGGATATTCTGTCCGGGTCGGCGGCCGGCACGATCACTATATTGGTCTTAACGGCGGCAAGGTCAAGGTCAAAGCCCAAAGCCAGGCAGCCTGCGGCTAAAGCGCGGGCGCGGCGGTGATCGTCTTCCAGCCGGTCCGCCATTTCATTAAAGGCGATAAGACCGGCCGCCGCCAATATACCGGCCTGCCGCATCCCGCCGCCCATGCTTTTGCGCGCGCGGCGCACCCTCGCGGCAAAGTCCGCGGCGCCGGCCACCACGGCGCCGACCGGCGCGCCCAGGCCTTTGGACAGACAGATGGAAATGCTGTCAACATAGGCCGTTATTGCGGAAAGTTTGACTTTCAGGGCGATCGCGGCGTTCATGACGCGCGCGCCGTCCATGTGTATTTTTATTCCGTGTTTTCGCGCCATAGCGGCCACGCCGGACAATTCCTCCAGACGGTAATAATTCCCGCCCGCGTGATTATGGGTGTTTTCCAGGCAAATCAATTTGGTCAGAGGCTGGTGCACATCGTTGAGCGGCCTGATATAACCTTCGAGCAAATCCGGCGCCAAAACGCCGCTGCGCCCTTTTACGGGCCTGGCCTGCGCGCCGGTCAGCCCAGCTATGCCCGCGCCTTCGTACAAAAACACATGCGCCGATTCCTCGCAGATAATCTCGTCCCCGCGCCCGGCGTGCGCCATGACAGCGGCCTGGTTGCCCATAGTGCCGCTCGCGGCGAATACCGCCGCCTCCATGCCGCAAGATGCGGCCACCGTCCTCTCCAGCAGGTTGACCGTTGGGTCTTCGCCGTACACGTCGTCACCGACCTGGGCGGAGGCCATGGCCAAACGCATCTTTTCGGTCGGGACGGTTACGGTATCGCTGCGCAGATCAATCATTTTCCCTGTTGCCTCCCCCTAAACATCTATGTACGTGTCAAGCCTGTCCAATTCCCGCCGGCATTCGCGCCAGGCGGGCGTTATTTTCTCCAAAAGCCGCCAAAAAGACGGGCTGTGGTCAAGAAATTTAAAATGACACAATTCATGCGCGACAACATAGTCAATAAGCCATAGCGGCAAATGCACCAGCCGGCTGCTGAAACAAAGCTCGTTCTTAAACGGCCGGCACACTCCCCAGCGGCTGGTCATTTTGCGTGTTTTGACCAGCGGCGGGGCGGCAATACTAAGAAAAGGCGCGCAAAGAGGCAAAAGGCGCGCAAGCGAAAGGCCGATAAGCGGCGGCAAAAGGCGGGCAAACATTTTCTCCAGCAGCGCCCTGCGCCTTTCCGCAGGCGTATCCGGCCGGCAGCGGAGGAGTATCCCGCCGCCGGCGATTTCCGCCCCTTCCGCCTCCGCCCAAAAGCACGCGAGCGGCAAGGGTTCGCCCAGATAATAGAAAACGTCGCCTGTTAAATAAGTGTGTTTGGGCGGCAGCAAAGGCAATATTTTTTGCAGCTGTTTTTCCAGCCAAAGCTTATGCCGGTCGAAAAAATCCAGCGCGTAAGCGTCCGGCGTGTTGAACGGTACGGAGAAAACCACCCGCGCCGTTTTCGGATACACGCGCAAAATCAACTGGCGGCGCTTTTTGCGCTCGTATTCTATGGGAATGGTATAAGTAGCGCCGCCGCTTGTTACGGTGAGTCGGTAATCTTGGTTCATTTTCCCCTTTGCCTTATACTTTGCCCGGCGCCGGATTCAACTACCGCTGAATGTCGGGACGGGTTCAGCGCTGAAATTTCCAAAAATCTTCTTCGCCCGCAAGATATTTTACGGAAAAAGAGACTACTTCAACATCAAAGCGGTCATTGATAATATTTTTGGCCAATTCTTCTTGTTTTTCCAACACCCGGCGGTCGCTGCCCGCCCAGGCCATGCCGACGGCCGCGCGCCGCCACAAATCGTGGAAATCCGTTTCCGCCGCCGAAGCATGCGTGCGCGCCTTTATTTTCTCTACGATGCTTTTGACGATTTGCCGTTTGTCTTTCAAAGAATTGGCAGCCGGCAAGAACAATTCCGCGGCGGCCAAAACAAAAATAGCTTTCATTAAACGCTCCCCCGCGCGTGCGCGGCAAATACCGCCCGGAATCCGGCTTATTTTATATTGTTCAAAACAGCGGCCAGTTCCGCGGCGCCCGGGTCGCCCTGCGACACCGTAACGATCGCCTTGCCGCCAAGACGCACGGCGCCGCCTTCCGCCACCGCCGCCGCATTAACGGGGCCGGCGTGATATACGGCGGCCAGATTGCCGGCTATAAGATAGGCGCGTTCCAGCCCGCTCATGCCGGCGGCGGCGGCCGGTTTCAGGAAAGGTTTGCCGTTTACCTTTACCTCGCCCGCGGTTTCGTCCACAGATATTTTGTTGTTACTGTATTCCGTGAGTTTTTTCGCGTAGTTGGCGCGCCGGTCGGTATTGGACGGGTGGGTGGAAGGGTTGAATATATTGTTGAAAAAGTTCATGCCCGCCTTATCCTTAGTGTTGTCAATGACGCGCTGCCACACGGCGGCCGGCGCGCCGACGTTATAGCCGGCGTCCGCCAGATAAAGGAAAGCTATGTTGTCGGCTTCCCATTCGTTGGGCTTGGTTATGCCGGCGTTTTTTACATTGACCGCGACAACGTCCGCCGCCAATCTCCCCGCCCCGCCCAAATCGGCGCCGACGACTTTTTGCAGAAAATCAACCGTCAATTTCTTTTTCGCGCCTTCAATCGGGTGATTTCTCTGGCCGTGTACCATTTCATGTGCCACGACCGCGGCAATCTTGTCCTCGTTGTTGGCAAAAAAATAAAAAACGCCCGTGTTTACGGAAATGTTATGCCCCAAAGTACAAAAGGCGTTAAAATCTTCCTGCGTGTTGACGAAATAATTGTAAGGCCGCTCTTTAATGGAAGGCTCGGTCTTGGCGACCGTCGCGGACAGCCTTTGCATTATCCGGTCGAGTACGGCGTTCATCGTGGGGTCGGGGTTGACGCCCTCGGATTTTTTGATTTCCGCGAAGAGTTCGCCGCGCCCGTCGTTTTCGTAATATTCAAGCGACTTTCTGATCTTTTCCTGCCCTTTGGCGGCGCCGACAATATTGCCTACATTGCCGATTTTAATGGCGACCGCCGGCGGCGGCGAAAACGACGCTACAAGCGCCGCTGACAGAAGAAAGCACAATACGCGGCAAACAGATTTCACGGCGATGTTTTTAAAACGCAACATATTTTCACTCCTCGCTTTTGACGGCAATCCGTCTGACTATAGTATTTATTCTATCATTATTTGCCTTAAAAGCAACTTTTAATTCCCGAAGGCAGGGAAGCGTCCCCGCGCCTGCCGGCGTCAGGCGGGCATTCGGGGTTTTCCGGGGAAGACGCCGCCTAAAATTTTATCACTAAACTTACCCTCTCCGGCGAGTGCAGCCCGCCTTGTTCCAGAAACAAAATTTCTTGTTTTGCCAAAATTTTTGCATTTGCACCGTTTTTTTGCCGCAAATCCATGCTACAATAAAAAAAGCGCAAGGGAAGTTCCCCTGACGGAATTACCGGCCATGGCCATGGCGCTGTTTTTCGCGCGGCCGGCGGCGGCCGGAAAACCTTGCGAAAATAGCGGGGAAGGCGCGGCAAAGGTCTCCTGCGGCAAGATAACTGCGGACCGCGCCGTGGATTTGCGCCCGGCTTATAGTTTTGCCGCTGAAACCCGGCAGCGCCAAGGTTTTTTGGCTTCAGATAAGCGCAATTGGGAATACCGGGCTTACGGTTTAAATGCACCTGAATAATTCAAAGCGGAAAGGAATTGAGACAATGGCCGAAACACTTGCAACAATCGAAAAGAGAAAATCGACAAAGGGCTTCAAACCGGATCAGATTCCGGCCGCGGCTGTGGACACGATACTGAAGGCCGGAGAAGCCGCGCCCATCGGCATGGGAGCATTTGATACCATCCATTTCACGGTCGTTCAGGACGCGGAATTGCTCAAAAAAATTTCCGAGGCGGTAACGCGCGGGACGCCGAGAGCGGGAACCGATATTTATTACGGCGCTCCGACCGTAATCATCGTTTCCGTTGCCAAGCAGGTTTTACCCGGCCTAGACCTTGTTGACGCGGGAGGCGTTATACAGAATTTCCTGCTTGCCGCGACGGATATTGGAATTGGCAGCGTCCATATCTTCGGCACACCCTACGCCTTTGCCGCCGAGCCCGCGCTGCTGCAGCTCGCCGGCATACCCGAAGGCTTCAAGGTGGTATCGTCGGCGGCATTAGGCTATGCGACGGAAACCGCCGCCGCTACGCCGAAACCGCCGAGAAACATTGCCGTCAACAGAGTATAAAATTGCCCGCATACTATCGATTGCTGTCGGAAGAAATACGCAAACGGCACTTTAAGAAGCGGCCGAAACCTGTTTGAAAATCACCGTGCCTGAAAACGAGCGCATAGCGAGACCCATGAAAGGCGGGGAATCGATCTCGCCAGGCTGACCCCATCCGGCGAGGCAAGTTCGCTCTTTCGAGGGCGGACATTCCGATTCCTTTTGCGCCTGTCGCAAGAGGCATGGATGCGGCTTGCCGAAAAAGCTCTCCGGCTTGCAGACGGCCCCACAAGGCGGCTTGCGCTTGCCAGTCCTGATGTTGCTTGCCGCCTGGCTGGCTACGCCAACCATTGAAGCGGCAAATCCAAGTGCCCAACGGTTTTCTGTCCGCGTTTGCCGCACTTTCAGTTCCATGATTTCTCCTTCCCTCAATGTTCCAAACCATAATAATATGGATCAATCAGATTATACCAACTACAAGTTGGAATACAAACAGGTGATTTATGACTTCAAACGAAATTTTTTCTACCAGGCTGGCCGCTTTGAGAAAAGAGCGGAAATTGTCTTTGCCAGCTCTCGGCGACATTCTTAGCATAAGCAGCCAGGCCGTCAGCCAGTTTGAAAAAGGGGGGGACATGCCAAGTTTTGATAACCTCGTCGCCCTCGCCGACTACTTCAACGTGTCCTTGGATTGGCTGACCGGGCGCAGCGAGCGCCGGGAACTCTGGGTTGAGAGGAAGAAATGACGCCTCGCCCACATTGCGGCTTTTTTATGCTAAATGGAAACGGAAACGACAGCGTTTAAATACTTTGCCGCACCCTTCGCCGAAAAAAGAAAAGCCCCCGGCATCGGCAAAGCCGATACCGAGGCTTCTGTCCATTGCTTCCTGCGGCGAAAGCGGGGGCGGGAGCTGCCAAACCCGCCCCGGTTAGCTTTGCGCCCGTGGCAAGTCCCCTATATAAAGGGTTTTCCCCAGCGGAGCCAATACTTTAAGCACGGTGTCTAACTGCGGGCTGGTGTAGCCCTTTTCCATCCGCGCTATAACAGGCTGCTTAACGCCGCTCAACGCTTCGAGTTTCTTTTGCGATATGCCAAGTTCCCGCCTTGCGCGAATAAGCTCAACCATCATAGCTGCGCGCAAATTAGAAGCGGCTCTTTCCTCCGGCGTCAGGAGCGTTTCCCGCGCTTCTTCCCACGTTGTGCCGATTGCGTCCGCCCCTCTTTCTTTGAAGTTCGCATATTCAGCTTTGGCTTGTGCTACTTCTGCGTTATATTGTTTATTCATCGTCCTTGCTCCTTTCTGTCCAGCCGGTTAGCTCTCTTTTCGCTTGGTCTATTTCCTCCTGCGGCGTTTTCTGGGTTTTCTTTATAAAATGTGGATGATTATAAAGCCGTTGCCGTCCCGCGCCGCAAATAACATTCGGTTTCTTATCGGCCTAAGCTCCCATATATCGCCGTCTAAGTGCTTAAATATAAGGCTCTCCCGCCGCTGTCCCCACTTCCCGTAACACTTCCATATAGTCTAAATCTTATTGGCGTTTATGCGGCTGTCCTTGCCATTGCTCTTTGTAAGGACGGTTAAATAATCAAGTACAGGCGTTTTCCCTTTTTGGTCTTTATAGAAAATGATATTGAACACGATTATTTTTCCCTCCTCACTTTCTCATTATACCCAAAAGTTATTGCCTTGCCAAGCACTTTTAAGTTATTAATTCAAATTTACAAAGCAGGCCGGGAATTTTCCGTCAGTTTGAGGACTGGCGCGGGAGAAGCATCATGCCGAAGGACGCCGAAAAAAAACAGGCCCAAATCCAATCGCGGACACTACGAAAGCTCCTGCCGCAAGGTGTAAAATTTTTCATAAAAAAGCGGGTCTTGGTTATGCCCCCAAAACCCGCTTTATAAATGTATTTTTTTTGGCGACCCCGGCAGGATTCGAACCTGCGGCCTTTTGATTCGTAGTCAAACGCTCTATCCAGCTGAGCTACGGAGTCGCTAACGAAGATTATTATATTAAATTTGTTGCTAAACTGTCAACTGTTTTATTGCGTTTGGGTATGTCCGCCGCGAATGTGTCAATCTTTACAATTGACACATTCGCGGCGCGGGATTATAATAGCGCCGAGAGTGTTTGGGAGGAATATTAACTAATGGAGAAAAAATTGCGCAATATCGCCATCATAGCGCATGTAGATCACGGCAAAACCACACTGGTGGACGCTTTGCTCAAACAAAGCGGGGTTTTCCGCGCCAACGAGCAGGTAGCGGACTGCGTCATGGACTCCAATGATCTGGAAAGGGAACGCGGCATTACCATTTTATCCAAAAACACCGCCGTACAGTACGGCGACATCAAGATAAACATATTGGACACGCCCGGACACGCCGATTTCGGCGGCGAAGTGGAGCGGGTGCTCAACATGGTGGACGGAGTGCTGCTATTGGTGGACGCCTTTGAAGGCCCCATGCCGCAGACGAGGTATGTGCTGCGCAACGCCTTGGAACGCCGGTTAAAGCCGATTGTCGTCATCAACAAGATCGACCGGCCGGACGCGCGGGTAGATGAGGTACTGGACGAAGTGATAGATTTGTTCATAGAGCTGGAAGCGGACGATACTCAGCTTGATTTCCCCGTGGTGTACGCTTCGGCGAAAAACGGCGTGGCCAAACTTTCGATGGACGGGGAAGGGTGCGATATATTACCGCTTTTTCAAGTTATAGCCGATAAGATACCGGCGCCGGAGGGCGATGATGACGCGCCTTTGCAGATGCTGGCCAATACGCTTGATTACGACGATTATGTCGGGCGCATAGTCATAGGGCGCATAGTGCGGGGCGTGATCAAAAACGGCCAGCAGGTCAGTATTATCAGCGATACAGGGGAAAGAAAAGGCAAGATCGGCCGCCTGTACGAATATCAGGGCCTGAAAAGGGCAGAAATCCCCCAAGCGGCCAGCGGCGAGATTGTGGCGCTCATCGGGCTTGCCGACGTCGGCATCGGCGACACCATCGCCGATCCGGACGCGCCGGAGGCGTTGCCGGGAATAAAGATAGACGAACCTACCCTTTCCATGGTTTTCAGCGTCAACAACGGCCCGTTCGCCGGCAGGGAAGGTACCTACGTTACCAGCCGGCATTTGCGCGACCGGCTGTTCCGTGAGATCGAAACCAACGTCAGCATGAGGGTCGAAGAAACCGACAGCACCGATTCCTTTGTGGTATCGGGGCGCGGCGAGCTGCATCTGTCCATACTGATAGAAACCATGCGGCGCGAAGGGTTTGAATTGCAGGTCGGCAAACCCAAGGTAATTTATAAAACAATAAACGGCGAACTTTACGAGCCGATCGAGAAATTAACGGTTGACGCGCCGCGCGAATTTATGGGTACGGTCATGGAAACGCTCGGTCTGCGGCGGGCCGAACTGGTCAACATGCACGAGATCGCCGCCTGCCTGCGCATGGAGTTCCTGGCGCCGGCGCGCGGGTTGATCGGCTTTCGCAACGAACTGCTCACCAACACCAAAGGCAACGGCATTATGCACAACGTCTTTAACGGCTACGCGCCCTATAAAGGCGACATTCCGGGACGTACGCGCGGCGCGCTGGTGGCTTTCGAGGAAGGCGAAACCACCGGATACGGCATATACGGTTTGCAGGACCGGGGCGTGATGTTCGTGTCGCCGGGCGAGCTGGTGTACGAAGGCATGGTGGTCGGCGAGAACAGCCGTGAACTGGACATGGACATCAATCCCTGCAAAAAAAAGCACGTTACCAACATGCGTTCCTCCAGTTCGGACGAGGCCGTCAGATTGATCCCTCCCCGCGTACATTCTCTTGAGCAGGCGCTTGAATACATAAACGACGACGAAACGGTCGAGGTTACGCCCAAAAGCATCAGGATAAGAAAAAAAATCCTCAGCCGGGTGCAAAGGGCGCGCCTGCGCGGGAAATAGCCGTAATGTCAGCCGAGTCCGACGATAAATCAGGGGGGCGCGTTGTTTTCAACGCGCCCCCCTGATTTATCGTCCCGGCCAAAAGCTACTTTAACGCCGGCAAATCAATGTCGCTTTGCGGCAGCCCCATGGAGGCTTTGTTCGCTTCGCTGATCGCCTCGTATACTTCGCCGCGGTAGATTTTTATGTCGCGCGGGGCGTCTATGGCGATGCGCACGTTGTCTCCCCGTATATCGGCCACGCGCACGATAATATTGTCGCCTATGATGATGCTCTCACTTATCTTGCGGCTGAGTACCAGCATCTTGCGCCACCTCCCCGCTTTTTTGCTCCTGCGTTTT
>JAISPA010000048.1 GCA_031275255.1 Acidaminococcales bacterium
GCCCGAGGACTTGGCGCCTTACAGCCGGTACAGCTACGGCTGGGACTTTACCCCCGGCCTGAGCGTTACCAAAAAAATCGGTGAAGTGGATTCGCTCACCTATACCACCGCCTACACCATACACGGCCGTTATCACTACAATATAGAAGACCCGGACGGTTTTATGAAGCCGGGCGGCGAATGGATAAACAGCCTGCAATGGCTGCACGCCGGCCCTAAGTGGCAGCTTCTGGGCATACTGGGCTTCGGTCTGCACGGCAAAGGCATGGAAGAAAGCAGGTTAGGCTCTTATCATTACCGGAGCGGCAAAGACCTTTCCGCCGCCCTTTATTACAACAAGGTTTTGAGCCGCAAGCAAGATCTCATGTTTTACTTCAAATACGCCTACGGGGGCAGGATGGACTATATAAGCCAGCCAATCCAGAACGTTGATGGCGAAACCAGTACCGGACAGCGTTTTTACGGCGTGGAATGGCAAAACAAGCTGTCTAAGAAACAAACTCTAAGGCTTATGTTCAACGCGATGAACGCGACAGGCAATTCTTACAACCCTTTGACAACCCAGCGCGTCAGCGCCCGGAACCGGTACGGGCTTACCGCCGGCTATGATTTTAACGTCTCGGCGAATACCAGATTTTCCTTTGAGTGGGAAAATTATCGGCTTAGCGAAAAAGCCGGCGCTAAATATCATGGCAACAATTTTTATATTGTTTTCAACCGTAATTGGTAAAAAATTAAAAGGCAGTTAAAAGGTGATATATGTACAGCTTTTTAAAAGTCAGAAGCATTTTTTTGACACTCTTTTTCCTGAGCATAACCGCCGCGGCGCCTTTAACCTTAAATGACTTTTCCCTTGTCTTTGGCCGCGATCCGACCGACGGCTGCGCGTCCGGTCTGCCGCCGGCATTTGCCGTCAAAAGGGCGGAAGCGGCGGTTAGGTATAAGAACGAGATGGCGCTCTTAGTATCCGAAATACACGCTTACGCTAAAAAAGCCAACCCCTCTTTTGCGATTATCGGCAACAATTCCTCCGGGTTGTTCGCCGTATCGGACGGTTATGATCGGCAGGAAGTGGCTGCGCTGTCGGAGAACATGGAAGCAATATTGCTGGAGAGTTTCTTTTTCGGGTGGAAGATGACCAACAATGCCGAAACGCCTGAAAGCGAGCGCAACGAGATCAGGAATCAGCTTGCTTACGCCCGGGAAGTTAAAAAACCTATATTGAATATTGATTATTGCAACACGGCCAAAAAAATCATTCTCTCGGAAACCTTAAACAAAAAAGAAAAATTCATCAGCTTTGCGGCCGTCAGTAACACCTTGAACCGCATCCCGCTGTATCCGGTCCAATTATCCGGTGAAAGCGACCGTGACGTAGACGAACTGGAAGAGATCAAAAACTTCCTTATTCTTCTGGAGCCGGGCGTTTTCCGCAGCCGGCATGATTATCTGAACGCCCTGCGGGAAACAAATTTTGACCTTATTATCATAGACTTGTTTTTTGGCAGCGAATTTCTGTCGCGGCAGGAAGTGGACAGCCTCAAAACGAAAAAAAATGGCGGCCGGAGGTTGGTATTTTCCTACATGAGCATAGGGGAAGCGGAAGAGTACCGTTATTATTGGCAAAAAAGCTGGTCGGCTCGCCCGCCAAGCTGGATAGAAAAAGAAAATCCCCATTGGAAAGGTAACTTTGTGGTCAAATACTGGGAAAAAGAATGGAAGGATATTCTTTTCGGAAAGCCGGACGCTTATCTTGACCTGATAATAGCGCAAGGTTTTGACGGCGCTTTTTTAGATATTGTCGACGGCTGGGTATATTTTACGGAAATGGAAAAACAAAATAAAGAAGGTATAAAATAAATCATGAAAATACTAATTACCGGCGGTGCGGGTTTCATCGGCTCGCATGTTGCCAGGTTGCTTTTACGGGAACAGGTGGAAACAGTCGTTATCGACAATCTTAACACAGGGTTGGCGGAAAATGTGCCGGACGGTGTGAAATTTATCGAAGCGGATGTGCGATCCGAAGAACTCGCGGATATTTTCCGCCGGGAGAAATTCGATGCGGTTGTGCATCTGGCCGCGCAAACTATGGTGAACGTTTCGCTGGACAACCCGTTTTTTGACGGTGAAAATAACATACTGGGCGGGCTGAACCTGCTTGAATCCTGCCGGAAAAATTCCGTAAAAAGAGTGATTTTCGCCTCCAGCGCCGCTGTTTACGGCGATATAAAAACAGTCCCGATCAAAGAACACTATGAGAAAATACCGACGTCCTTTTATGGATTGAGTAAACTCACCTTTGAACATTACCTGGAACTTTATCGAAAAAACTTCTCGCTTGATTACGTCGTTTTGCGCTTTGCCAACGTCTACGGAGAACGGCAGGGAGACGGCGGTGAAGGGGGAGTAATAAGCATTTTTGCCAAACTTATTGCCCAAGGCGCGCCTATCAACATTTTTGGCGACGGCGGACAGACCCGTGACTTTATTTATGCCGGCGATATCGCCGCCGGCATCTGGCAGGCGCTTAAGAGCGACAAGGTCAATACGGTCTACAACCTCGGCAACAAAGAAGAAACCAGTATAAACCAGCTTGTGGAAATATTCGCCAAAATAGCGGGGAGGAAAATAGAAACTAAATACGGGCCGCCGCGGACGGGCGACATTTACCGCTCTATTTTGGATAATGACAGGGCGGTGAGAGATTTAGGCTGGCGATTCTCCATGCCGTTGGAAGAAGGATTAATAAGGACTTACGGGTATTTTTCGGGGAAAACCTGACAGATTGAATTTACATGGTCATGCCAAGCGGTTTATGGCGCCTTTAAC
>JAISPA010000118.1 GCA_031275255.1 Acidaminococcales bacterium
CCCCATGCCCTAAAGCAGGGAATCCCCGGCCCATCATCCGCGCTGTTTATCGCCGCCGTCATCGCCGGCGGCGTTTTTGGCGCCATAGCCCAGCACTTCCACATCCTCAACAGTCACCAGCCCTTTGGTAAGGTTTTTGCGCAAAAACCCGTCCAATTTTTTGAGGTTTTCCATTTTTTCGACAAACTCAATAACGACCGGCAGGTCTGACGACAATTCCAGGAACCGGGTGGTCCTGATCATGCGCGTGTGGGCGCCGTACCCTTCAATTCCTTTGAAAACCGTGCCGCCGGCAATATTGAGCCTTCTGGCTTCCTCCAGTATCGCCCTGTGCAAAGGTTTGTCTTCGCAGTACGCTTCTTCGCCGGTATAAATGCGCAACCTTTTGACCGTTCCGGACAACGTCATTATTTTTCCTCCTTAAATTCATTTTTCACGTCCTCTGGCAAAACGCTCCGTAGCTTTTCAGCTATTTTTTCATATTCAAGCATATCTGTCTGCTGTTTGAGCCAGGCAATCAATTCGCCGTTTTTTTCATATTCATATTTTCCCAACTCCGACAGCGTCTCCTCCATTACGAGCGGACGGAAATGCTCGCAGGCGTTCAGGATTTTCGCCAGCAGGCGCTTGTCGGGTTCCTGGGCGCGCGGTTTGCCGCCCGCGCCGTCATTGTCGTATTCGCGCAAAAATTTCGCCAGCCCGTCCAGCAGTTTTTCCACTTTTTCGACAAAAGCAAGATTGGTTTCGCTTACTTTAGCAAAATCACCGCTTTTGGCGGCTTGTTCCAATTTTTCCGCCCCGGCGGCCACTTCGCTGGCGTATATGCCATAGCTGCTGCCTTTCAGCCCATGCACGGCGATCGCGTATTCAGCTAGGCCTGCGGGCGACGCGTTGCGCATTTTTTCCACCAGTTTGGGCGTATGGGTAACATAGGAGCGGAGGATGTTCAAGTACCCTTTTTCTCCGCCGTAGCTTTGTATCCCCTGCGCGAAGTTTACCCCCTCTATTTTCTCGCCGGGCGCCATGGTTTTCTTTTTGCCGGCAATACCCGCCTTGGCGAACAGGTTGTTCATCATCTGCTTGCGTGCCTGCAGAAGCGTCTCCTTGTCCTGCTTGTTGCGCACCCATTTGTTAAGTTCCGCGTCCAGTTTGCCGATGTCTATGGGCTTGGAAATATAGCCGTTGAAACCGTTCGCAAGGAACATGTCCTCGTTGCCGACCAGGGCATTGGCGGTAAGGGCGATCAGCGGCACTTTTTTTGCGTATTCCGTCCCTATTTCGTTGCGGATGACGTGCGCCGTCTTGACTCCGTCCATTTCCGGCATCATATGGTCAAGGAAAACAATGTCATATTCCGGCTTTTGCTCGCGAATCTTATTTATCGCCGCATAGCCGCTTGATACCGTATCTATCTGCAGCCCGTAAGGTATCATCAGCCCTTTGGCCACGTCCAGGTTGGTCTGCACGTCGTCCACGATAAGCACTTTGCCGTAAGGCATGTAAGACGGGACAAAATTTCTGCGCCTGATATTGGCCGAATCGGCGAACTCAAGGTTCTCGAGCTGTTCCACGGCTTTGCGGCCTATGGGTTCGTCGTTGACGATGGTTTGCGGCAAGGTCACGGTAAACTTGCTGCCAACGCCGTAAGTGCTTTCGACTTTGACCGCCCCGTTCATCATGTTGACCAGCCTTTTCGTGATCGAAAGCCCCAGCCCCGTGCCCTCGATCCGGCGGTTGGAAAAATAGTCCAGCTGGCTGTACTCGGAAAACAGCTTGGCGATATCTTTCTCTTTGATGCCCACGCCGGTGTCGATGACGTCAAAAGTCAGCCAGACGACTTCCCCTTCTATTTTGTAATCAACGGCAAGCGTTACGCGGCCTTTTGGCGTATATTTGAAAGAATTGGAAAGCAGGTTGTTCAGTATCTGTTTCACGCGCAACTCGTCGCCGCAAAGCACCGACGGGCAGCCCGCGTCCATGTGCAGGGCAAAGTCAATCTCTTTGGAGCCGATGCGCACAATGTTCAGCTGTATCGCCTGGCTGATAAGTTCCGCGACGTTATATTCGGAAAGCACAAGCTGCAGGTTCCCTGTCTCTATTTTGGAGACATCCAGTATATCGTTGACGATATTGAGCAGAACCAGGCCGGAATTGTAGATTTTTTCCAGATTTTCGCGCGTGCCTTTAGGCAGGTAGTTCTGCATTTCAATTTCGGAAAGCCCGATGATCGCGTTCAGCGGCGTACGTATCTCATGGCTCATGGTGGCGAGGAAAGCCGATTTGGCTTTGGATGCGACCTGTGCGGCGTTGGCTTCTATCGCCATCTGCCGGGCGTGTTCGTCGGCTTCGCGCAGCTTCTGCTCATTGGCCTGTTCGAGGCGCAGGTCGCGGGCGTAGCCGGCAATCTGGTAGGAACCGCGCCATCTTAGGCGTATAAATATTGTTTCCGCCGGGATCGATTCCTCGCTTTTCGATTTATATACCCAATTGAAGCGGCTGTACCCGGAACTGAGCGTGTCGGCAATGATCTGATTGATTTTTTCCCGGCTGGGCGAGCCGTCGGGTTGCGCGGGCGGGTTGTAAACATTGAAATCGCCGATGAATTCCCTTTTGCGCGCAAAGCCCAACATGCGCAGCATTTCATTGTTGCAGTCAACGATGTCGCCGCCGCTGTTGCGGAAACTGCAGGCCAGCGGCGCCGCGTTGAAAATCAGCCGGATATGTTCTTCCGCTTCGTTGTTTTTGGCCAGGTGCTTTTTATAAGAAAGGAAGCAGATGCCGCTGCTGACGATTATGGTGAGGACGGAAATGATCATCAGGATGTTCAGGTTGTTTATGTACTCGCGGAAAACATCCATGTGCTGGTTGTCGACCGCCAGGGCGACGACGTTTTCCACCTCCCCGCTCATGCTGGCAAGAGGCTGGAAAACAATAAAGGAACCCTTGTTGTCAAGGTAGGCCGGCGCGCCGTCGAAGGCGTCTTCGAGGGAGGCGGCAAAAGGCGAGAAATCAAACTTTTCCGCCCGGTCGTAATCGACCAGAACGGAGGGCTTGCCGTTTGGCCCGTATTTGTGCAGGTAGCTTATGGAAATGATGCTGGAACCCTGCGCCAAATTGGCCAGGCGGCTCCTGATTTCCCAATAAAACCGTTCTTTGTCGCCGCCGGAGTCGGCCAGCCGCTTCAATTCGTCGCTGCTGACCATGTTGCTGATGTTGACGGCGGAGGCCGCCAAGTGCCGCTCGGTGGCGGCGAGCATGATTTCATCCACGGAGCGCAGCGCCGTATTGGTATATCTGACAACAAATGCGATCAAAACGAAAATGAGAAGGAGCAACAAGGTAATGGCATGTTTTCTAAGGTATTCCATGAATAGATCCCCCCCATCCTTTTTATGACGCGGGCAGCAAAACCGCCAGTTCAACTATTTCCTTTTCGCACAAACTGAAAACGTCAACAACGCGCGGGTCGAACTGGCTGCCCCTTCCTTCAATGATTATATCGTACGCCTCTTTGTGGCTCATGGCCTTACGGTACACACGGTTCTCGATCAGGGCGTCATAGACGTCCGCTACCGCCATGATGCGGGCGCAAAGCGGAATGTTTTCCTGCCCAACTCCGTGCGGGTAACCCTTGCCGTCAAATCTTTCATGGTGAAAGCCTGCGATGTTTTTTGCGTAATGCAAATAACTCTGGCTGGGCGTGCGCCGGTGCATATTGTTCAAAATCTCCCCTCCCACGGTCGCGTGGCGCTTCATATCGTTAAATTCTTCATAGGTCAGCCTGTCCGGTTTTAAGAGAATACGGTCGCTGACCGCTATTTTGCCGATATCATGCAGCGGCGCGGCGCGTACCATCATTTTCAAAGCGTCCTCGGTAAGTTCCGGGAAAACGTTCCGGTTTATCAGCTCACGGCCGATCAAGTCCACATATTTACTGGTCCGCAGGACATGATAGCCGGTGTTTTCATCGCGGCATTCGATCAGCCCGGCAAACAGAAAGGCCAGATTGTCCGACAGTTCCATCACCGAGTTTTGCAGATGCGTCTGATATTCGTCCATACGAATGTGCAAATCTATGCGGTGCAGCAATATACGTTTTTCAAAAGGCTTGGTGATAAAATCCACCGCGCCGGACTGCAGCGCTTCGACTTCAACATCAACATCATGATGCGCGGTCAGGAAAATCACCGGTATGTCACGCAGGCAGGGAATATACTTTAATTGGCTGATAACCTCAAATCCGCTCATTTCCGGCATTTCGACATCAAGCAGAATGAGATCGGGCCGCTCAACCATGCAGATACGCAATACGTGTTTGCCGTGATTGCTGACAATTACATCATAATGTTCGGAAATTTGCGCGCTGATTTGCTTTAAGGTCGTCAGATTGTCATCAACGACAAGAATGCGTTTCATTTATTATGCTCCTTCATACTAAGAATATCAAAGAGCACTGCGTCTCTAAGTTGGGCGCAGCGGCCTTGCCCGGCGGGTACGTAGGTTAAACGATACTTCATTCAGCGGTAGGTTCAACTTTTCGCTGAATGTCCGTCCTTCGGTTGGGCAGGGACTTCGGCGCCAGGCAACAGAATGTATAAAATGTTACCTCGGGCAAGAATAATCTTAGCCTGTAAAGCTGGTTTTTTGTTTCACAAAGACGAATGCTATGCCAAAACTCAAAATAAAAATGTGCCGAAAAGTCTGTATTTACCACAAAAATTCGAAAAACGGCAGGTAACATTTTATACATTCTGTTGTCTGCCCAATTTATAGCCAACAAATTTCAAAACATTCGGAGAGGGCAACCGGCAGTGTATGTTTTTATGCGTCCGCGGCCACGGGAACTACTGCCATTATGACGGCGCGCCCGCAGTTGGGCGGAGGCAGTTCGCCGGGGATGGCCGGTTCCGTGTTCAATAACCCGGTTTATTCCATAAATAAACTGTTTATTTCAGCGCGCGCCGCCAAAAACGCCTTCACCACGCGCGGGTCAAACTCCTTGCCGCAGCCTGCGGCAATCAGCTCGCCGGCTTGTTGGGGGCTCATGGCCTTGCGGTAAACGCGGTCGGACAGGCAGGAGCAATACACGTTGGCCACCGCGACAATCCGGCAGCACAAAGGTATGGCGTCGCCCGCTATGCCGAAAGGATAGCCCGTGCCGTCATATCGCTCATGATGGCTCTGCGCTATGATTTTGGCCATTTGTATATATTGCAGCGAAGGCGCGTTGCGGTAAGTGTTTTCAAGAACATTGGCGCCGATGACCGTATGCAGTTTGACTTTCTCATACTCTTCCGGAGTCAGCGCGGTGGGTTTCAAAAGGATAATGTCGCTTACGCCGATTTTGCCGATATCGTGAAAAGGCGTGGCGCGCGTCATTGCATCAAGGTAATGTTCCCCAAGCTCGTCCGTGAACTCGCCGTCTTTCATCAACTGCCGCCCCAACAATCTCGTGCATTTGCTTGTCTGCATGACGTGGCTGCCGGCGTTGGTATCTTTAAACTCTATAAGCTCAGAAAAAGAGGTAACGATGGTTGTTTCTATTTCCTTGATGGTGTTCTCCATGGACGACTGATAGGATGAAAGCCTAAGATGAAGCTCGACCCGGTGCAGCAGGATGTCTTTGGGGGCGGATTTGGCAATAAAATCCACCGCGCCCGACTCCAGCGCCATTATCTCGGTTGACGCGTTGTTGTTGCCTGTGAGGAAAATAACCGGTATGCCGTAAAGCTCAGGGGTTTTCTTGAGGCGCACTATGGTATCAAACCCGTTCATTTCCGGCATATCCACATCCAAAAGAATCAAATCAGGCTTCTCCCTCTCGCAGATCATAAGGCCAAGCGGGCCTGACTTGGCCAGCAGAACATCATAATAAGGCGAAATCTGCGAACTTATTTGTTTAAGGCTTGTCAGGTTATCATCAATGACTAAAATCCGTTTCAACAGAAAATGCCTCCTTAGGCGTGCAGCGAAATAATTAAAGGTGCCTTTTGCGCGAAAGCATGTGAAATGTTTTTATTGCTGGACAAGGCAACTCCGGCATTATAGAAAAACCAAATCCTTCCGCTTGGCGAAGCCGCGCCCCAGCCGAGATTTTTCCACACGGCGCGCGGCCAATTGCAGTTGCCGCGATATATAATGCCTGCGTGTTTGTATTACAGTTCAAATTATATCATATCTTAATTATTTGTAAAATAAAGCCGCGCAAAAACCGCGCAAAAAATTGCGCGGGAAAGCGCCGGCGCAAAACGGCGCCAGCATTGGGCCCTTTCCAGGGCGGCGCGGGGCAATTTAACTTGCAATTTTCAGTTCAAAAACAATCAAAAATTTTTGTTGACAAGCGTAAAATAGTGGGGTAAAATATTTTTAAAACATATATAATTTATATGCTTGATATGATTTTGAACGGAGGTAACGACATGGCAAACATAGCAAAAGGTCTTACAGACCTCATCGGGAAGACCCCGCTTCTGCAATTGGACGGATACGCCAGGCAGGAAAATTTGGCGGCGAACATCATAGGCAAGCTGGAGTATTACAATCCGGCGGGCAGTGTAAAAGACCGTATTGCCAAATCCATGATTGAAGATGCGGAAAAAAGCGGCAAATTAAAGCCCGATTCGATCATCATTGAGCCGACCAGCGGCAATACCGGCATAGGGCTGGCTTCGGTGGCGGCCGCCCGCGGCTATCGCATCATCCTGACCATGCCGGAGACGATGAGCATTGAGCGGCGCAGACTGCTCAAAGCCTATGGCGCGGAGCTTGTTTTGACGGAAGGCGCCAAGGGCATGAAAGGGGCGATTGAACGCGCGGCGCAATTAGCGGCGGAAACGCCCAATTCCTTTGTGCCCGGCCAATTTGTCAATCCGGCGAACCCGGCAATTCACAAAACGACGACCGGCCCGGAAATATGGGAAGACGCCGGCGGCAAAGTAGACGTATTCGTCTCCGGCATCGGCACGGGCGGCACGGTTACGGGCGCAGGCGAATATTTGCGGGAAAAGAACCCCAAAAT
>JAISPA010000126.1 GCA_031275255.1 Acidaminococcales bacterium
ATTATGTCGAAAAATTCAGCTTTTTATACAATTAATCATAAGGTGCTTGTATATATATTTTTTTAGGCAGTTTATATTATTAAAATGCCTTTCCCTCGTCCGCGTAAAAAAAGCCCACGTGTTACCTAAACTTGAACCGCAAGCCCTAAAAGTCTGATAAATACAGCTTTCTTGCCACATGGCCGAAGATAGGAAAAACACTATATTCCCGGAATTTTTGACGCATCCGAAAAGATGCGGCTCAAATCCAGGCGTTACACGCGGGGTCGCAATACATTCAAATTATATTTACCCTATGTAAAAAGCAAATACAGGAATTTGTGAAAAACGGGTAAAATATTGCCAGACAAAAATACATAAAAAAACCCCGCGTTACACGCGGGGCCGGGAAATTTTCAACGCTGCGCCATTATAATACCAAAGCTTGCCTTAATTTGTTGTTGAAGCGGCCGCATTAACACTATCGCTTAACCGGCTACCCCCAGCTTGATCAGGGCCTTGGCGATCGGCAGCCCCAGAAGCGCGCCCGCCGCCAACTGGACGAGGTTGCCGGGAATAGAAGTGAGCGGAGCGTACAGATTGCCGTAAAGTATAACTTCGGTAAGATAATAGCCGAGAAGCATGCAAAAGCCGCCGGCGGCGACGGCCAGGATGTTCAAAGCCGTGCTGCACCCGGATTTTCTGCCGGCGATTGCGCCTATGACATACCCCATGACTCCTCTAATGACGAAAGTAAACGGCGCCCAGATCGCCCAGCCGCTTACAAGGTCGAACAGGGACATGCCGAAGGCGCCGGCCAGCGCCCCCTTTCTGCCGCCAAAGGCGACAGCCGCCGCGATCAGCGGCACATTGCCAAGGTGTATGAGTCCGCCGTTTAAGGACACCGGCAGGCGTATGTTTATAAACATGGTGGCCGCAAATACCAGCGCAATCAAAATACCGCTCAGGCAAAGTTCTCTGGCTATGTTTTTTGTCTGGGCCTTTTCTGCCGCTTCAATTAAATTTTGCCGCATAAGTTAAACACCTCGAAAATATTTTCATACATATTAATTATATCAGCAAAGTATGTTATTGGCAACGGCAAATTTTTTCGCCGCGCCGGGCGCAGTTCGCAGATCTTATCCATGTTTTAACCGGGAGACAACATAAGATGCGGTTAAAAATAATTGCCAAATATGGTAAAATTAATTCAGCAGGGAACTATCCGCCCTAAGTCCCCCGCCTCCAAGGCCTAAACTTGCGCCGCATCTTTTCAGGGGTTACAAAAATCCCAATAATATGGCGCTTTCCCCATCCCCGGCCACGTCGGCAAGAATGCTGTATTTATCAGGCTTTTAGAACTTATGGCTCAAGTTTGGCTCAATAGGCGGCGGGCAGCAAAGGGCGGGTATGTCCGGCATGGACTCTAATAAAATTCAGCAGGAGGTTTTGTTTATGGAAAAAGGATTTTTTCAGGCTTTAAAAGACAGGCGTACTTTTTACAGCATAAAAAGCGCATCGCCCATAACCGACAGCCAAATAGAAGACATTTTAAAAGAAGCGGTAAAGTTTTCTCCTTCCGCCTTCAATTCGCAGAGCGCCCGCGCGCTTTTGCTCCTTGGCCGGCATCACCGGGAGCTTTGGGTTATTGTGAAGGCCGCTTTGCAAAACATCACGACGCCGGAGGTTTTTGCCAAAAGCAAGGAAAAAATCGACAGTTCTTTTGCCGCCGGGTACGGTTCCATACTATTTTTTGAGGATGCCGCCGTAATCGAAAACCTGCAAAAACAATTCGCGCTGTACAAAGACAATTTCCCGATCTGGGCGCAACAGGCAAACGGCATGCTGCAGCTGGCCGTTTGGACAGCGCTTGAGTTAAACGGGCTTGGCGCGTCTCTCCAGCATTACAATCCCCTGATCGATAAAGAGGTCAAGGCCAGGTGGGAAATACCGGAAACCTGGCAGCTTGTGGCGCAAATGCCTTTCGGTGCGCCGCAAGGCGCGCCGGGGGAGAAGGATTTTGTCCCGGTGGAAAAAAGAGTAAAAGTTTATAAAGATTCATGAAAAGAAAAGCCAAAGCAACCATCCGCGCCATCGCCGGCATGAAGCCGGAAGAAATGGCGCGGGCTTCCGCGCTCACGCAAAACGCCCACGCGTACATTTTGCAAAAGATCGATGAGATAACGGATGACGTTGTCCGGGAAAAACTGCGCGGCATGTACGCCAGCCCCGACTGCTCCTATCTGCCGGACGGCCGGCCGGGGCGCGAAGATCTTTATCACCGTCTGCGCAGAGCCGGTTATTTGCCTGAAAAGATATCTCTCCCCGACTTTCTCCCCCCGCCGGGGGTCGCGCCGATACCGGTCTGGGTGGGACCAGGCAGCAGCCACAGCAGTCATCACGCCCATCCGGGCGGGCTGGTACTTCATACGGCGGAAAACCTGAGCTTGTCCCTGGCTTTAGCCGAGCTGCACGGGAAATTTTCCGGTGTTGTTTTGGACAAGGATATGCTGATCTTCGCCCAGACAGCGCACGATTTGGCCAAATGCTGGCTGTTTCCCTGCGGGGAGGACGGCTCTTATCCCGCCAAATACAATATCGCCGGCAACGGGGCGCATCACGTATTCGGACTGGCCGCCAGCGTGAAATATGGCCTGCCGCCTGAATTTATAGTGGCGCAGGCGGCCACGCACGTCAGCCCCGGCGATCCGGATGCGGCGGAAATCATCGGCCGCTTCCTGCGCGCCGCCTGTTTCATCGCAGAAATATCGCCGGCGGCTTACGGTTTTTTTGACAAAGCGGGACGCCCGGCCTTTGATAATCTGCGGCTGGAGCACTGTTTCAGCTATATGGGCGATCATACGGATGTTTTCAGCGTGCCGCAATACAAGCTGGCCGTCAGGGCGCTGCAACATCTGGCGGAGCGAGAGTATGGTTTTTCGCCCGCCGAACTGCAAGGTAAACTTTTCAACCAGTTGCGCAATTATATTTTCTGTTTCTTAGGCGCCGCCAGGGTTTTTCAACTGGCGGCGCACGGAGGGAATGCCCTGCGCGAGGAAACGGATGCCGTTTTATGCCTCTAATAGTGCTACCCGGTTAAACCTAAGGTTTGCCGCCCGGCGCGGCGCAAAAGACAGGCAATGTCCGTCGCAGGGGCGAGGCATGCCTCGCCCGCGTGGCTTGTGCAATCCAAGGATGGATAAATGCCGGACACGCCACGGGCGGCCGGTCTCCGGCCCTCGCCCGTGCGGCAAAGCAACCGCAGAGGTGTAGAAGTGTAATGGTTCTAACCGGGTGACAGCACGGGTAACGCGTCAAGTAGTTTTTTCCCTTTGAGACCCTCTCGCTCAATTCCCTTAGCCGGCCGTTTCAACCTCGCCGGTAGGGATTTCATACTGCTGCCCGGCTAAAAGCACGGATAAGATTTGCGGGATGGTTTGCCGCCCGGCGCGGCGCAAAACGCAGGCGAACCCGGGAGGTTCGGCGAGGATTTGCAACAAAGCAGCGTGGCAAAGCAACCGCAAAGATGCCATGGTTTTGGCCGGGGAACAGTATAACCCCCCTGCATAAGCAGGGGGGTTGCTTTTGCGCCCTGGCAGGCGGCGGGAGTCAATCTCCCGCCGCACGGATCGATTGCCGCTCAAAGCGTCCCGTTGCGCTGGTCGGTTCCGCGGCAAATCAAAACAGCCATTTGAACTGTACGCCGCCGCCAAAGCCTTCCCGCTTGCCGGCGTAGCCCTCCAGTTTCAGGTCGATGTGGAGGTTCTTGCCTTTGAGGACCACTCCGACTTCCCCGATGCC
>JAISPA010000130.1 GCA_031275255.1 Acidaminococcales bacterium
GGATCTGATATTGCTCGTCGGGACTTAGCCTCTTTGCGTTGGTTTTCAGTTCGTTTTCCATACAAATATTATATCATAATCTATGTGAATTTTGCAATATTTATTTGGTGGGTCAATAAATGCCGCAACTTGTATAGGTACTCGTCATACGCCAGCTTCTGTTTCCGGTTCTTCTTCGGCGGTATCGCCACTTGCTATGCCGGCTTAGACGGCCGTGCCAATTATGGCTCTCCCCCGCATGCGCGGGGAAGTTTTCTTATATCCCTATAGACGCAAGTTATTTTTGAATGCCTTGATTATGGCCTTATTTTGGCTTTTGAGAAGTGCGAAAATATTATCTACATTCGCCGTGGATTTAATGACTATTTCGGTTTGAGAATCGCCTCCGCCGAAAGGCAAGAGCGTGACAAGCACCTCGCCCACACCGTAAATTTTTTGTAATCCGCCGTTACCTGAAACAGCACATCATTTACGGCTACCTTAGAAAAACCGCCAGTCTCCAATGCGACTTTTACTTTCCCAAGCCAAACGGAGCGACTGCCATCGATGCAGACATGTTCTTCCATAGAGTTACGAATAGCCATTGTTTATTTCATCCCTTCTTTTATGAAATCCTGTGTTTCGGGTGGGAAGTTTGGCGACAGGGAACGGCCGCCATAATGGGTAACGCCTCGTTCCATCCACCCCAAAAGCTTAAAAACTTATGTCGCCGGTACGATATAAAGTTGCCGGTTTTGCCCGCATAGTCGCCAGATTATAACCTGATTGAAAAATCTTGGACAAATATGAAACGAACTTTAATGAGTATAATTCCCAATTGTGAAGTTGCCGCGCAACTCGTGTAAACACTGGCTAAAGCGTTTTGCCGCCAAATTTGATAAGCCCGGCTATTTTGTCGACATGCTCTTTTTCCTTTTTCCCTTGGGGGTGTACCGAGCGGATGTATTTGACGCCGTTGTCAGACCAGTAATGTATTTGATAAGGTACGCTGCCCCAGTGTTCCGTCCGCCACTGGCCCTGCGATAGGCCTAAGCCAGCCAGGAGGCTTTCTTCCCAGCCGGAGGTAAAGAATATGACATGCGTTGGGCGCAAGATTTTTATTTCTTCCTGCAGTATCTTTATACAGACAGGGCGTTGCCAGTCTTGCAGCCATTTGGGAGGATTGTAGCCGTCATATAAGGAAAGTTTGTACAAATTGCTCCACGCCACGTATTCGTACCAGTCGTCCTGCTGGCCGTAAAGCTCTTTGCAAAGGCCATAGATCACCCCCCAAAAGGACGATCTTGCCGCAATTTTGTTTTTTTCTCCTTGCAAAAAGGTCATCTGTTCGCGGTTGGCTATCCGCTCGTTGCCTGTAAAAAACCTCTGCCGGTCAAATTTAGCCGCCGAGAAGTTCCAGCCATAGACGGCTTTGCCGACAAATAGGCATTTCGGTTCGGCCGCGTGGTATTTCTCGCCTGCCCGGACGAAAAAAACGGACAAGCCGGCCTTCTGGAGCTTCGCCGGCACTTTGTTTTTATAATCAACGAAAAGTTCCTCGTACAAAGGGACAAAACTTGCGGTCGGTATACGTGCGCCGTTCATTTTTTCTACCTCCGCTTTTGCCATAATTTTAATGCCGATGCATCGTTAAAAAGCGCCGCGCAGACGCAAATTATACCCACAGTCTTCATCTTCATAAAAACTCCCCCCTTGCTTTTATTTTGCGGTAATTATTCGTTGAATAGTCACCACTTGTCGTTGCCGCTTTCGTTAAACATGGCGGCCACAATTGTATGTTCCTTGCCAACAACCCCGCCTGCCCACCAAGTCAACAGATGTAAAAGATTGTTTACCGGCGTCCAAGCCGCAATGCTTTATACAGGCAGGGAACAGCCGGTTCCGTTTTTGCCGCTTTATAGGTTTAATAAAAGAAAGGGCGCGGGAAACCCCGCGCCTATAGGCAAAAACCAAAAACCGGGTCAACAGTTTTTTACTTTTGTTGACCCGGCGTTTATGCTAGAATGGATATTGTCCGCAACGCGTGAAAAATTAACGCATTGTAAAACTGATATACATAATGTTAACAATATTTTTTCTTTTCGTCAATAATCTTTTTTAGGAAAGGGGCGGTTGGCATGTCGGCGGTAACCGATCCTATCAGGAAGAAAAGCGAGATTAAAAAAATGGCCGCTTACTGGCGGCAAAAAGGTGCTTTGCGCAATTGCCTTTTGATCGTTATGGGCGTTCACAGCGCCCTTAGGATAAGCGATTTGCTTTCGCTGACCTGGGGAGAGGTTTATGACTTTGCAAAAGGAAAATGCCGCGCGCGTATTGAGCTTACGGAGCGAAAAACCGGCAAAAAGAAATGCTTCCCCCTGCATCGGGAAGCGGTGAAGGCTGTTTCCGTCTATCTTGCCGGGTTTGCGGCCAAACCGGCGCCAGGCGGTTTTATTTTCGCCGCAAAGGGAAACCCTTACAAGACCATCTGCCGCTCCCAAGCCTGGAAGATAATAAAAGAGGCGGCCAAGGCCGCCGAAGTCGAAGGCAACATCGCGCCGCACTCCTTGCGCAAGACCTTCGGCTACCACGCCTGGCGGGAAAAAGCCCCTCTGGCCTTGCTCATGAATATTTACAACCATAGCTCTTTTGCCACGACGCAGCGCTATCTCGGCATAACGCAGGACGACCGGGACAGGCTTTATCTCAGGCTGGATTTTTTCGGCGGCGCGGCCGGGAACGGCTAAGGCTGCTTGGCGGCTGCCCCTGGGCTTTCTTCGCCGTTTTCCGCCAAAGTCGCCAGCGGCGTTTCAAAATAAACGCTTTGGCTGGGGAAGGCGATAGTCAGCCCCAATTTCTCCACTATGTCCATGATGGCGAAATTAACCTGTTCTTTCCGCGAAAGGTAGCCGAAGTAATCTGTGTCGAGGGTGAAAAAAATCACGTCTATGTTCAGGCTGCTGGCGCCGTATTCGCTGAAGGTAACCACACTGTCGCCGTCTTTTTGCGAAAGGCCGCTGTTTTGGGCAAGCATGGATTTTATTTCCGCCACACAGTTCTCAAGCTGCTTTTTGGCGGTGGAATAGGACAGGCCGATGGTTAAACTGACCCGGCGTTTGCCGCGCCGCGAGAAGTTGGCGATCGCGATGTTGGTGAGGTTGCTGTTGGGGATATGCACGAGCGCCTGTTCGACCGTCCTGATCCTGGTGCTGCGGAAACTCACCGCTTCCACCGCGCCTTCTATGCCTGAAGTCTGTATCCAGTCGCCGATGCCGAAAGGTTTGTCAAGC
>JAISPA010000137.1 GCA_031275255.1 Acidaminococcales bacterium
CTAGAACAGGGAGTGGACAAGGTTTTCGGCTATCCGGGCGGCGCTATTCTGCCTTTTTACGATGCGCTGGCCGGTTCAAAAACCATTGAGCACATACTCACCGTCCACGAGCAGGGCGCGGCGCACGCCGCCGACGGCTACGCCAGAGGCAGCGGGCGGGTCGGCGTATGCGTAGCTACCTCCGGGCCGGGCGCAACCAACCTGGTAACAGGCCTTGCCACCGCTTTCATGGATTCCATACCGGTAGTGGCGATTACCGGGCAGGTGGCGCGCAACCTGATCGGCCGCGACGCTTTCCAGGAAGTCGACATAACCGGCATCAGCATGCCGGTTACCAAGCATAATTTCCTGGTTAAAAAACCGGCGCATCTTGCCGCAACCATCCGCCTGGCTTTCGATATCGCGAAATCCGGCCGGCCGGGGCCGGTACTGGTCGACGTGCCGCGCGACATACAGGTCATGCCGATCGAATATATTCCGGGCGGAGGGAAAAAGCAAGGCGGCGCGCCCGAGCGGCAGTGCAACGACAACGATATAGACGCCGCCGCCGCCGCGATCAAAAATGCCCGCCGTCCGCTTCTTTTGGCCGGCGGCGGAGCGGTCGCCGCCGAAATACAGCCGGAGCTGGTGGAACTGGCGGAGAAAATAAATATGCCTGTGGGCAGCACGCTCATGGGGCTGGGCGCTTTTCCGGGAGAGCATCGCCTGTTTTTGGGCATGACCGGGCTGCACGGCCTGGAGCGGGCAAACAACGCGATACAGGCCGCCGACGTTCTTTTGGCGGTCGGCAGCAGATTTAACGACCGGGTTACCGGAGACCCCAAGGCTTATACAGAAAAGAAAACGGTCATACATATCGACGTCGACCCGGCGGAAATCGACAAAAACGTTTTTGCCGGCATCGGTTTGGCCGGCGACATGAAATGCTGCCTGCGGAAACTTTGCGCGAAAATCAACGGCAAAACGCCGCAATCCTGGTGGGACGCCATCAACGATTGGCCCGGCGCCCGCGAGTCCGCCCGGGGGACTGCCGCGCCGCTTTTCGTGCGGGCGCTGGACGATGCGGCGCGCGGCCGCGATGTGATTATCGTAACCGACGTCGGCCAGCATCAAATGTGGGTGGCGCAGCATGTCAGGATTGCCCGCCCGCGCAACTGGATAACATCCGGCGGACTGGGCTGCATGGGGTTCGGTCTGCCGGCGGCGATCGGCGCGCAATTTTCCCGTCCGGAAAGCCGCGTTATCGTCGTGTCCGGCGACGGCGGCTTCAAAATGACCGGTAACGAGTTTTATACCATAGCCAAACACAAACTGCCGATTGTCAGCGTGCTGTTCAACAATGACGGGTTGGGGATGATACGGCAGCTGCAGCAGGTGCTTTTTGAGGGACGGCATTTTTCCTGTGAATTGCCGCCTATAATGGATTTTGTCGCTTACGCGGGCGCTTTCGGCATAAAGGGCGAACGGGCTGATACGGCGGAAAAATTTGCCGCCGCGCTTGACGAGGCGCTCGCCTCTAATGAGCCGCGCTTTATCGAAGCCGTGATCAAGCCGTCCGATATGGTAAAACCCATGGTAAATGTCGGCGGCGGGCTAAATTCCTACGTGAAGTTTCCTTTGCCGCCCGAATAGGCGCGGCGGCGCGGCAGGCATTGGCATTACTATTCTTCGTCGAAAGGCAGACTATGAACAAGCGTGAATACATAATTTTTATCCTGCTTTTTTTTGCCGCCGCCGGATTGGCGGGTGAAAGTGCGCTAAGGACTTCGGCCGACGCAAACAGGCCAAAAAAAGAAATCAAAAAAATAGTGTCCCTGTCGCCCTCAAATACGGAAATACTTTTCGCGCTCGGCGCCGGCGACGAAATTGTCGGCGTAACCACTTACTGCGACTATCCCGCACAAGCGCTGTCCAAAGAGAAAATAGGCGGGTTTTTCGCTCCCGACATAGAAAAGATCGTCCTTCTCAATCCTGATGCCATACTCGCCAACAGTACCCTGCAGTCGGAGGCAATCCGCCAGCTGCAAAGAGCCGGCCTTTACGTCATGCCAGTGAAAAACGCCAACCTTGATGAAATACTTGAGAGCATAGCCATTATTGCCCAAACAATCGGCCGGGAAAAAGAAGGAGACGCTTTGCGCCAAAAACTGGACGCCGGGCGCCGGGATGCCAAAATACGGCTTGCCCGCTACACAGGCAAGCCGCGCGTGTTTATAGAAGTTTGGGACAAACCCATCCTGACTGTCGGCCGCCGTTCTTATCTGAGCGGCCTGGTGGCGGAAGCGGGCGGGATTAACGTTGCGGGCGGCGCGGACGCCGATTACTACAATTGGGATATTGAAAAAATATACGCCGCCAACCCTGACGTATACCTCAGGCTGCGCGGCAACGATATGGGCAGCCGCGCCGATATAATGCCGGATACACTAAGGGAACTGGAAGCCGTGCGCGGCGGCCGGGTTGTTACCGTATTCGGCGATTGGATTGTGCGCCCCGGCCCGCGCAGCATCGAGGCCCTGCCGCAAATCATGGACGCCGTCTATAGTGAGGGCCGGGAAAAATGAAAATGCGCTGGTCTTTTGTCTTTGCCTTCGCGGCGCTTTTAATCAGCGTATGCCTGCTTTTGGCCTCGGGCGCGCACGATATGGGCTTTGCCCATTTTACCCGCTCGCTGCTTGGGCTTGGCGACAGTTTCACGGCGCAGGAAGAATTAATTGTCTGGCGGCTGCGCTGGCCGCGGATATTGCTTTCCCTTACCGTGGGAGCGGCGCTCGCCACCGCCGGCGTATGCCAGCAGGCGATATTCAAAAATCCCCTGGCGGAGCCCTTTATACTCGGCATATCAGGCGGCGCGGCTTTAGGGGCGGCTATCGCCATTATCGCCGGCTATCCCAATTTGATCGCTTTCATGGCTTTTGTCGGCGGCATAAGCACCGTTGCCATCGTTAAGGGGCTTGACGCCAAATTTGCCTCTACCGGCTCGGTAACGCATCTGCTTTTGGCCGGCGTGGCTATCTCCTCCCTTGCCGGCGCTTGCCTGAGCGCACTCATGTCGCTTTATTCCCAGCAAATGCAGCTGATCTTTTTTTGGATCATGGGCAGCGTCGCCATGCCGCCGGACAACTACCCTCTTATTTGCGGCTTTATCATCCTGTGCATAGCCATAACCTGCGGCTACGCCCGGGAACTCGACCTTATCAGCATAGGGGACGAGCAGGCGTTTTTTCTTGGCGTGGAAGTAAAAAAAGTGCGCAACATAGTGCTTTTTCTTTCCGCCGTCATCACCAGCCTCGCCGTTTCCATGAGCGGGACGATCGGCTTTATCGGCCTGGTCGCGCCGCACCTTCTGCGCAACTGGACAGGCGCGTCGCATGTTACTCTGCTGCCGCTTTCGGCTGTTTGGGGCGGGATAATGCTTTTGTGGGCGGACGGGCTCATCAGGCTTACGCCGTGGTTTTCCGCCCTGCCGGTCGGCGTCATTACGGCGCTTTTTGGTGCGCCTTTTTTTCTTTATATCCTTTGGGCCAGGGGGCGTATGTGATGGGCAAACCCCTTCTCGCGGCGGACAATGTTTCGGTCCGGTTGGGAAAAACCACTATTCTCGCCGATTTTTCCTTCGCGTTAAACAAAGGGGAATTTTGGGGAGTTTTAGGCCCCAACGGCAGCGGCAAGACTACCTTTTTAAAAACTCTGGGCGGCTGGCTGCCTTGTTGCAAAGGGGCAGTTTTTTGGGAAGGCAGGCCGCTCGCCGGCATGGAACGCAAGGCGGTGGCCCGCAGGATAGGCATGGTCGCGGTCGAGGAGGGAAACAACTCTTTTACCGTCGAGGAAACGATCTTCATGGGGCGGTTTGCGCATCTGGGGCGTTTCGCGCGGGTAGAGGCGGAAGACAAGGACAAAGTAGACGAAGCCATGCGCTCTGTCGGCCTCGGCGACAAACGCGGCCGGTTCATGCACCAGCTCAGCCAGGGCGAGAGGCAGAAAGTATGGGTCGCCCGCGCGCTCGCGCAGGATGTCGACGTGCTGCTGCTGGACGAGCCGACCGCGCATCTTGACGTAAAAAGCCAAAGCGAGGTCTTTTCCATACTGGAAAAACTCTGCGTGAACACCGGGCTCGCGGTCATCGCCATATTGCACGACGTCAACCTGGCGCTTTGTTTCAGCAGCCACCTCTTGCTCATACAAGACAGGAAAATCAAGGCGGCAGGCCGGAAAGAAGAAATTCTGAACGCGGAAAATTTTACCGAACTTTATCAGCTGCCTTTTGCCTTGGAAAAAAGTCCCGCAGGCTGTTGGGTAAAAATAAACTATAAGTAAAAGCGCCGGGAGTAAGTTGCCGCCCGGCGTTATTTCTCCGTCAGGCAAATGCCGCGATATAGCGGTCAGATAGTTTTACGGCCGGCTTACTGTAAAACATGGGCAAACCCGAAGCTCAGGCAGAGCCTTAAGATAAAGCGGGGCGCAAAAACAAGCGTCGTACACACAATGTTTAGTGGCCGGAGCAATAATTTCGTCTTTGCAGGATTATTTCATAAGGTGGGCGAAATAACCAAGTTAGATGAGGCTTCATTCAGCGAAATATTCGGCCCCCGCCGAATGTCGGGGGCGCGTTCCCGCCGCCCTTAACCGCCCTCTCAGGCGACTTTTCCGCCCTGCTTTGTTACCGGGTCAGCCCGCACCCGGCGCGGCGGCCGCCGACAATACGTTCAATACTGCAATGAGGTGAAATATTGAATGAATTTCGTGGATTTGCTGCTGGAAAACATCGTGGCCGTTTCCAGCGCCGACGTAATAAACATAGTGCTGGATAAATGGGGAAGAATCCGTCACGGCATAACCGAGGAAACCGCCGTCAATTACCCGCAGTTCATCAACGACCTTCTGCATATAGCCGACTTTAACAATTCGGCCTGTTTCGAGGGGTTGGTTTCTTTCGTCTGTTATTGCGACAAACTGGGAATGGAGAACACCATCAAGGCTTTCCGCAACATCAAAGCAGACAAAGACGCGGACGTACTTGAGGAAATATTCAATATCGCGGAAGTTCAGAAACTCTACGCCAGCCGGTCTAAGGCTCTGCCGGACGAAGCAGTCGAGCGGATCGTCTTTCTCGGCGCACAAATGTACTTTAACCAAGCGGAAACAGACGTTTGGGAACTATTGGAAAAATACATCGACAAGGAGATGTACAACTATACCCTGCACATAAAAAACCGGCTGAAAAACTGACGAAAGTGCTTTTTACCCGCTTGCAATTTATCACTTTGTTTTTTTATGTTATAATACAAATGGCATTTGCCATACAAACAGTCTCAGGGGGTTCTCCTGCCAATGCCGGATAATTACGTCAAAAGCGCCGATAAAAGGATTGTAAGGAAAAAGAAGGTAAAGCTTAATCTGCTGCGCTTGTTCGCGGTGATTTTCGTTATAGGTTTCGTCATAATCTGCGGGACAATAATCGGTTTTGTCACCGCCAGCGTGAAAAATCTGCCCGAACAACTTGGCAGCCTTGAGCCGGACGCCGCCTCGCAGTTTTTCGACAATCGCGGCAACCTTATCGCGACAACCAAGTCGGAAGAAAACCGCATACCGGTAAAACTCAGCCAAATTCCGCAAAACGTGCAGGATGCGTTCATCGCGGTCGAAGACATCCGTTTCTACCAACACGTCGGGGTTGACCCGCGCGCCATCCTGCGGGCGGTCTGGAGCAATATAACCAACACGCAGATTGCGGAAGGCGGCAGCACCATAACCCAGCAATTGGCCAAAAATACCGTCCTGACCCAGGAACAAACGCTTAACCGTAAAATACAGGAAGTCGTTGTCGCGCTCAAAATAGAAGAAAAATACACCAAATCCGAAATCCTGGAAATGTATCTTAACCAGATCTATTTCGGGCAGGGCGCTTACGGAGTGCAATCGGCTTCAAGGATTTATTTCGGCAGGGACGTTGACAAACTTTCTTTGGCCCAAGCCGCCATGCTGGCCGGCATACCCAAAAGTCCCAATTATTTTTCGCCGCTTACCAATTTTGAAGCCGCCAAAGAGCGTCAGCACATCGTTTTGGATCAAATGGTGAAATACAAATTTATAACGCCGGAGGAAGCAAACGCCGCCCGCGAAGAAAAAATCGACGTTACTTCGCACCGGAAATCCGCTTCCAACAAACTGGATTACTACATCGACTATGTAACGCAGATTCTTATAGATAAATTCGGCGCGGACGCCGTCTACAAAGAAGGTTTGAAGGTCTACACGAGCATTGACATGGCTGTGCAGCAGGCGGCGGAAACCGCCATGCGCGACGTGCCCGTGTATGAAACCGACGCTAACGGCCTGCAGCAGCCGCAGGGCGCCCTGGTCGCCATTGACCCGCGCGACGGGCAGATCAAAGCCATGATCGGCGGGCGCGGCGCCGACCAATTTAACCGCGCGGTTTTGGCGGTGCGCCAGCCCGGTTCCGCCTTTAAACCCTTCGTATATTTGGCGGCGATCGACAGCGGGCTAACGCCGGCCACGATAATGGACGATAAAGACTTAAAGCTGCCCGGCAGCTGGTCGCCGCGCAATTATGACTGGACTTTTCACGGCAAGATAAGCATGCGCACGGCTTTGGTAAATTCCTACAACATCCCCGCCGTCTTTCTCGCCCAGCAGGTAACGCCGGAAAGGGTGTTGAATTTCGCCCAGAAAATGGGCATATCCACTCTTGTGCTTTCCGGCAATATAAACGACATCAACCTCGCCATGGCGCTTGGCGGATTGACCCGCGGCGTCACGCCCCTGGAAATGGCCAGCGCATTCGGCGTATTTGCGCAAAATGGCGTATATACGGAGCCTTTATCGGTAATGAAAGTTGTCGACCGTAACAACAAGACTATATTCGTGGCCAAAACCAATTCCCGGCAAGTGATTCCGGTCAACAGCTCGTATATCATTACCGATATGCTGCAGGATGTGATCAGCCGCGGTACAGGCTACGCCGCCAACATCGGCCGCCCGGCGGCCGGCAAGACCGGTACTACGAGCGAATATAAAGACGCCTGGTTTGTCGGTTTTACGCCGGATCTGTCCGCCGCCGTATGGATAGGCATCGACAGCGGCGGCGACCTCCGCGGTATGACCGGCGGCGATCTGCCCGCCCGTCTTTGGGGAAAATTTATGTCCGAGGCCTTGAAAGAAGCTCCCGTACAAAATTTCAAACGCCCGCCCGGAGTGATAATACCGCCGGAGCCGGTGATCAAAAAAGACACCGATCCCGTTGAAAAAGACAAAAAGCAGCCAGGCGCGTCGCCGCCGATCCGAAGGCCGCCGCCCCCCGCGAAAAACACCGATAAAGCCCCTGACAAAAAAACCGACAAAAAAGCAGCCGAACCTCCCCCGTCTTCCAGCCGGCGCCGGTCTGACAGCAATAAATTATAAAATAACACTATTCCCCGGCTAAACTGCCGCCTGCTAAAGCAGGCGGCAGTTTAGCCGGGGAATAGTTACGCGAACAGCCGATAGATAAACCACAAAGCGGCCAATCCGAGCGCGACAAAAAGAAAGGCCGGCAGCAGCACGAATACGGCTAAAAGTAAAATAACCGCCAACAAAAGGCTTCCCAATATCCCCGAAGGGAAACTCACCTTCCAAAACCGCGCGCTCGGCCCGCCGCGCCACCCACCGCGGCCGAATCCTCTCTCCTCGTAGAAACCGTCTTCGTTTACCGTTATTTCCGGCGGCTTGTTTCCCGCTCTGTTAAAGGCCGTTTTACGTTTCAGTTCTTTATCGGGTACGGCGCCGCAATAAGGGCAATCGCCGTCCGTCTCGTCAAAATCTCTGTCGCAGTTCGCGCAGCGCATCCGCCACCCCCCAAAACGGTTTTTATTAATTTCCAGACACAGCAAGCCGCGCGAAACCAGCCCGCCGGATGTCCGTATGCGTTAAGCAATACTGTTCCCGGCCGGTCCGGCAACGCCGAATCAATGGTTCATCAGCAGCATGATAAAGCCTTCTTCGTTAAGATAGCGCAAATCATACGGCTGAATGGCGAGCGCACGGGAAATATGGCTCTTATATCTGTAAACGGCGGCCAACGGTACTTTAAACATGCTCGCGATATAATCATAATCAACGGTAAACGCCGAATTAAGATCGACAAAAATCGCCACAATGCCAGCCGCCCACAGCTCCGGCTTTCTGACCGCTATTTTACTTTGCCCGCAGTAATCAAGCCACATACGGAGGGCTAATTGCTGGTCGTGAAAAGAAAACACATTTTCCGACATAGCTGACAGCAGTTTGTCGATCACGCCGGCGTTCGTCAGTTTCCCGGCTTGTTGTGGGCGCTGGGACTGGCGGGGGACGGAAATATCGGGAACGGCGTTCAGTTTGCTGAAAGTCGTGAAAATATCTATGGCGTGCCGCACCGCCACCGCGTGCCGCCGGAAAAATCCATCCCAGTCGGCGTCCGGTTCCTGCGCCAGGTAGAATTTCATCTGCTTTTCCACTTCGTTCTTGATCCGCCGCCGCAATTTCAAACTTACCGGCACACTCATAACGTAGTTTACCAGTACCATATTGTCGGAGAAAAGATGGCCCATGAATAAAAGTTCTTTCAGTGGCAGCGTGTTTTCAACCGGATTGGGCAAAAAGAAACTGTGCCCGGTGAAAAGGTCTTCACACTCCAGCCAGTCTTCGGCCGATATGTTTTTGACAAAAAAAACGGCAAAGCGGGCGTTGATCAACTCGTCCAAAAGTTCGGCCGTTTCCGCCGGGTACTCGCCGAGGTCGCGAAAATTCCGCAGCGGGGTTTTGTCATTTTTGAGCAGCCTGTAATCAAAAAGAAAATAATCCCAAAACCCCAGCCAGAAATCCTGCCGGCGGTTTTCCAGGTCATCTTCGTCCCAGCCCATAATGCCGTGATATAAAAATATCGCCCGCTCGAAATCGGGCATATACTCCCTTTTCTGGTAAAACTGGTTTAAAAGCAGCAGCAGCTCCTGCAAATGTTCGTCCAATTTGAGATAAATGGGAGCGGGCGCGTCCGGGGTAGCAAACCTGTCGGAAAGGAAAGAAAGATTGATGTCCTTGCGCAGGGCGTCAGGCAGTTTCAGTTCGCCGCGCGCCATAAATTTCGCGGCTTCGCGCAGCGCGCCGGTCTGCTCGACAATCTTCTTTTGGGCCAAATAATCATAAAAATCGGTTAAGGTATTGAAATAACGCTCCACCGAAACCGCGCTCAATTTAAAATCAGCCACATTGCGCCCAAGCCAATTCAGCATTTCGCGGCAATCAATCAGTTTAGCCTGCTGAATAGGAATGTCCGCATAGGCCAGATACAGGCCAAACATCAAAAGCTGCTGCCACATCGACTGAAGTTTTTTGTCATCAACGTGTTGCCAGGCTTTTTTTCGTAAAAATCCTTCCACCCATTCATATTTTATTATATCGTTCCACGCCGCGTCCTGTTCATAAAAAAAGCGCACGGCATCGTAGACATTTTTCATTCGCAACCCTCTCATTGCCCAACCTAAAA
>JAISPA010000149.1 GCA_031275255.1 Acidaminococcales bacterium
TATATACCCTTTGTTGGCAATGCCGACAACCGCCGGGCCGACCCTTTGCGCCGCCCGCACGACCGGGGTATTGCGCGCGTCCGAGATAGCGGGCTGGGCTTTTACCATGTTTATATCCGGCCCGGAACCGGCGGCTGTATCGTTAAGGATGCCCGGCGCGGCCAGTCCGCAGCCGATTACCAAAATGCCGATGAACATTCCCGTCAGAATACTTGCCGATTGCGATAACAAACGTTTAAAAGTATTCACTGTACATCACTCTCCCTGCCGCAATTACTGACCAAGCCGTCTTGGCTTGTTACATATATGGATATGGCGCCCACCGCGCCGCGCGCGGCCAGAATGTCCGCGACGGTTTTTTGCGCCAGTTCCGGACGATTGTTTTCCTGACTCAAATGCGCGAGAAAAACCTGGGTTTTTTTGCCGCCGTACACTTCGGCGAGCAGCCGGCCGGCTTGTGCGTTGGATAAATGACCCTGGCCGCCGCTTATTCTCTTTTTCATGGCCGGCGGATAACAACCGGACGCCAGCATTTTCTCGTCGTGATTGGCCTCGATTATGAGTACGTCGCTGCCCGACAGCGCGGCCTTTACCTCCTCGCCGGCAAAACCGAGATCGGTAGCCAGCGAACATTTCCGGCGCCGGTAAAAAATATTGAAGCCGACCGGCGCCGCCGCGTCGTGAGAGACGGCGAAAGGCCTGATGGAAAGATCGCCGACGGCGCTTTCCTGCATGGGCAAAAGACGGCGGCAGCCGGAATGTATCTTTCTAAGCCCTTCCAGCGCCAGCCAGGTTTCTTCCCGGGCAAAAACCTGCACCTGTGATTTTTCCACAAAAACCGGCAATCCTTTCACGTGGTCGGTATGTTCATGCGTTATGAATATGCCTGACAAGTCCCCCGCCCGCAGCCCCAGTTTGCCCAGTTCCCGGTCAAGGCGGCGGGCGCTTATCCCGGCGTCGATCATAATGGTCGTACGCCCGGCCCCTATGAGCACGGCGTTGCCTTTGCTGCCGCTCGCCAGGACATGGACCCGAAAAGAATCACCCGTCATGTTTCATGACAAAGATCGGCCCGGCGCTTGTGCCGATATAATCCGCTCCCGCCTTTAGCAGCCTGAGGGCCTGCGTTCTGGTGCGTATGCCGCCGGAGGCCTTGATTTTGATTTTGCCGCCGGCCAGGCTTTTCAACAGTTCCACATCGTTTTCCTTCGCCCCGCCCATAATGCCGCCGGTACAGGTTTTTACGCATTGCGCGCCGCCTTCTATGACGGCTTTGCAGGCCAGCGCCTTTTCGTCATAAGTCAAAAGCGCCGTTTCGATGATGACCTTAACCGGTACGCCGGCAGCTTTGACGAGTGCGCCGATATCTTCCGTCACGGCCTGCCAGTCGCCGCTTTTCGCCGCCGACTGATTCATCACCATGTCTTTCTCGTCCGCGCCCGCTTCCACCGCGAGGCAGGCTTCGTACACCTTGACGGCGGCAGGTACGGCGCCCAGCGGAAAGGCGCAAGTTGACACGATTTTCGCTCCGCTCCCCCGCAGCGCGTCCGCAGCCAGAGCGATCTGCCCGGAATTGACGCAAATGCCCAAAAATCCGTATTTTCCCACTTCCGCGCAAGCGGCGGCGATCTCCTGGGGCGTGACTCCCGGCTTTAATATAGTATGTTCAATATATTTGGCAATGCCGTCCATTCTTTCACCTCGCTGGCCGTTCGCCGGCTTACCGGGAAAAACTCCCATTGCTTTTAATTATATTATCTGTAAGATAAAATTGCAAAAAATTTGATTGATTAAATTTAACCTGAAAATTGCAAGTTGAACGATACTTCGTTCAGCGGCGGATTTCAAGCCCGCTGAATGTCAGCCGGGTTCCACGCGGTGCTTATGAAGGCCAAGGACGGCCAAAATTCGGCGGAAGGCCAGGGATGGTCAAATGCCGAATGCGCCAAGAATGGCAAACATTCCGCTAGGCCCGCCCGCATTTTGCGCCTTGCAGGGCGGCAAATCATCCCTCGAATCTTATCCATATTTTATAGCGATTTAAATTAATAGGTATAAAGTTTCCGCTAAAAAAAGACATTCACCTACTCGGAAAAATCAGAAACACAGAGCGACAATTAGCCGCTCTGCGCATTGCGTTTATACTATACGCATAGTGCCTTCGCCCAACAATTTCCGGATGGATAGAGCCGTTTCGTCAATGCTTTGCGTTGTCGTGTCTATTACATGCGGCTCATATGGCCCCAAATCAGCAAACGCTCGCCACATGCGCCGCACCGTTTCGGCATCTGTCAAAGTTTCCCCTCCGCGTTTGACCGCACGCGAAACAGCCGTCTGTTCAACGGGGCGCAGAATAATGTACCGCACGTCAAATCCGTCTTGCGCCATTTTCAGCCAAGGCGCAAGAAACCAGGGTCCGACAATCCCATCAACAATGACTTCATACCCGCCGATGGCCAATCTTGCCGCGCTTGCCGTAAATGCTTCAATTATCACTGTATTTTGTTCGTGAGATTCCGACAGCCAAGGAGCAATATAGCCTTTGCGAATAAAGTGGTAGAAATCATCTGTGTGCATATGAACCGCGCGCTCGTATGCGGAGTGTTCCGCCAATCGCTTTGAAACACTGCTCTTCCCCGCTCCAGGCGGCCCGGATATGATAACAACACTTGCCTGTGTCATCGGCATTCTCCTCATTGCGTTATAGTCAAATGCTTTTAAAACAGTAGCAAAGAGCGTCATCAAAACAAGAAAAATCAGCGAGCGTTCTGCGCAGTTTAGCTTTTAGCCATGCCCAAAAGTTTTCAATTGGATTCAATTCAGGAGAATACGGCGGCAAAAAGATTAGCCTGTGTCCATGTTCCTCTGCAAGCTGAACAAGTCTTGCTTTGCGGTGAAAAGCGGCATTATCCATAACGATTACCGATGGTTGGGCAAGTTCGCCCATCGGCACACTTTCAAACCATCTCTCAAATAACCGGCTGTCCATTGTCCCTTCATATTGCAGAAGTATGCGCCCGCCTGTTTTGGCGGCTGCAATGCCTGCCCGGCGGTATTTTTTGCCGCTAACCAAACCTATTGTCCCAATGCCTTTCGGTGACCAACAATGATCACGGCATAGGTATGTGTCAATGCCTGTTTCATCAACATAAGCAACCTAAGTACCTTGTAACACCTAAAA
>JAISPA010000155.1 GCA_031275255.1 Acidaminococcales bacterium
CTTAAAGACGGCGTGCTGGAGGCGATCGTTACAGACCACGCGCCGCACGCCTATGAGGAAAAAGACGTGGAATTCCGTTACGCACCCAATGGGTTTGCCGGGCTGGAAACATCTGTGGCGGTAGTCTTGACGGAACTTTATCATACAGGGCTCTTTACGCTCGGCGAAATAGTTGACAGGATGAGCGCCGCGCCGGCGCGGATATTTTCCCTCGCCGCCGGCAATCTTAAACCGGGAGCGAGGGCTGACGTGACAATAATTGACCTTGATAAAGAGTGGACGGTGGACAGCGGCAAATTTTACACCCGCGGGCGGGTTACGCCTTTTGACGGAAAAAAATGCCGGGGCAAAGCGGTTGCCGCCGTAGTATCGGGGAAGTTCGTAATGAAAGACGGTGTGGTAATTGACTGAAAAGGGCGGCAAACTTGTCCTGAAAGACGGCAGCGTTTATAAAGGGCGCTTTTTAGGCGGTGCGCCGGGGGTAGGCGAAGTGGTATTCAATACCGCCATGACAGGTTATCAGGAAACGCTTACAGACCCTTCTTATTGCGGCCAGATAGTTGTTATGACCTATCCTTTGATCGGCAATTACGGCGTGAATGAGCTCTACAAACAAGCGTCCAAATCCTATTTTCGCGGTTATATTGTGAGCGAGCTGTGCGAACGGCCGAGTAATTGGCGCTCACGGGGCACGATAGGGGATTTTCTGCTGGAAGAGAAAATCCCCTGCCTTTACGGAGTGGATACGCGGGCGCTCACGCGGCGCATACGCACCGAAGGGACGTTGTGGGGGGCAATTGCCCCTTCCGATACGGATGAGGCGGAGATCGGCCGGCTGCTCGCGCTGCCGGAAGAGAGGCTTTTAGTCAGGGAAGTAACCATAAAGCGGCCGGAAAAAATAAGTCAGGGCGGCAAACGGATAGCCTTTTTAGATTTCGGCGCCAAACGCGCTATGATCGATGACCTTTGCGCATACGGCTACGATATGACCCTTTATCCGGCTTACACCGAAGCCGAAAAGATACTGGCGGACGCGCCGGACGGCGTATTTTTGTCCAACGGGCCGGGTGACCCCAAAGCCTTGCCGGAAATAATCGGCAATGTAAAAGCGCTTACGGAAAGCGGCAAGCCGATCTTCGGCATTTGCCTCGGCTACCAGTTGATTTGTCTTGCCTTGGGCGGCGACACCTACAAAATGAAGTTTGGGCATCGGGGGGTAAACCATCCGGTAAAAGACCTGCAACTAAATAAAATCGTCATAACTTCACAAAATCACGGTTATGCGGTGAACGAAGAATCGCTATGCGGCACGGGGCTGAAAGTTACCCACCGCAACGTCAATGACGGGACGTTGGAAGGAGTCGCCCACGAGCATAAGCCAATCTTCGCCGTGCAGTATCATCCCGAGGCGTCTCCCGGACCCGACGGGCATGAATATCTGTTTGAGCGCTTCAACAAGCTGATCGGGGGACGGTAAAATGCCGAAAAAACAACATGTCAAAAAAGTGCTGGTCATAGGTTCCGGCCCTATCGTCATCGGACAGGCGGCGGAATTTGACTACGCTGGCACACAGGCTTGCCGCGCCCTAAAAGAGGAAGGGCTGGAGGTCGTGCTGGTCAACAGCAATCCGGCGACCATCATGACGGACGCAAATATCGCCGATCGGGTGTATATAGAACCGCTGACGGTGGAATTTTTGGAAACCATAATCAAAAAAGAACAGCCGGACGGCCTTCTGGCTACCCTTGGCGGGCAGACCGGGCTGAATATGGCGGTAGAGCTTGAAAGGCGCGGCGCGCTGGCCGAATACGGCGTCGAGCTTTTGGGTACGTCGGCCGCTAGCATCAAAAAGGCGGAAGACCGCGAACTTTTCAAGGAAACCATGGAAAAGATCGGCGAACCCGTGCCGGAAAGCACTATCGTCGAGACTGTTTACGCCGCCCGGCAATTCGCCCGCGAAGTAGGCTTTCCGCTCATCGTGCGCCCGGCCTATACACTGGGCGGCACCGGCGGCGGGATAGCCACGGACGAGGATGAACTGATCGAAATTACCAACGTGGGGTTAAAATACAGCCTGATCGGACAGGCGCTGATCGAGCGCAGCGTCGCCGGCTGGAAGGAATTGGAATATGAGGTCATAAGAGATGCCGCCGACAATTGCGTAACCATTTGCAGCATGGAAAACCTTGACCCGGTCGGCGTGCATACCGGCGACAGCGTGGTCGTCGCTCCCGCGCAGACCCTGTCCGACCGTGAGCTGATGATGCTCCGGAGCGCCTCCATCAGGATTATTCGTGCGCTCGGCGTCGAAGGCGGCTGCAATGTGCAGTACGCGCTTGATCCTTACTCGGAAAAATATTACGTTATCGAAGTCAATCCCCGCGTCAGCCGTTCCAGCGCCCTGGCGTCCAAAGCCACAGGCTACCCGATCGCCAAGGTTGCCAGTAAAATCGCCGTCGGCTATCTTCTCGACGAAATTGAAAACGCTGTAACCAAAAAAACCAAAGCCTGTTTTGAACCTTCCATAGACTATGTCGTAATAAAATTCCCGCGCTGGCCTTTTGACAAATTTGCCAACGCCGACAGGGCGCTTGGCACTCAGATGAAGGCGACCGGTGAAGTTATGGCGATCGACCGTTCTTTGGAAGGGGCTATTTTAAAGGCGGCGAGATCTTTGGAAATAGGCGCCGATCATCTTTGGCTGCCGGAAATAGCCGTCCTCCCCGATGCGGAATTGTTTGGCCTGATAAAAAATATCACCGACGAGCGTTTTTTTGTCATAGCCGAGGCCCTGCGCCGGGGGAAGCCGTTGGAGGAAATACATAAAACAACGGCAATTGACCGGTTTTTTCTGCAAAAAATATTAAATATCGTAGCTATGGAGAAACTGCTGGCGGAAAGGGAGCTGGACGAAACATTGCTGCTAGGGGCGAAAAAATATGGGTTTTCCGACCCGGCGATCGCCCGCCTTTGCGGTAAGACGGCGTCCGCCGTGCGTGAGGCGAGGAAACAATACGCTGTATTGCCCGCCTATAAAATGGTCGATACCTGCGCGGCTGAATTTGAGGCGGCAACTCCGTATTATTACTCGGTCTACGGCGCGGAGGACGAGGTAGAGAGAACTGCAAGACCCAAAATCGTTGTATTGGGTTCCGGCCCGATCCGTATCGGGCAGGGCATAGAATTTGACTATTGCTCGGTACATTCCGTCTGGGCGCTCAAAGAGCTTGGCTATGAAACGGTAATTATCAACAACAATCCGGAAACGGTGAGCACGGATTTTGACACCGCGGATCGCCTGTATTTTGAGCCGCTGACACTTGAAGACGTGCTCAACGTCGTAGACAAAGAACGCCCGGAAGGCGTGATTGTCCAGTTCGGCGGCCAGACGGCGATCAACCTGGCCGGGCCGCTTGCCGCTTGCGGCGTCAAGATCATCGGCTCCACGGTCGAAAGCATTGACATGGCCGAAGACCGCGAAAAATTCGATGAACTGCTGACCAAACTCAACATACCGCGTCCCCGGGGCTTTACGGTTTTCGATATAGACGGTGCGCTGAAAGCGGCCGCGGCGGTTAATTATCCGGTAATGGTGCGTCCCTCCTACGTTCTGGGCGGACGCGCCATGGAAATAGTATATAACGAGGACGAACTGCGCCAATATATGACCGGCGCCGTAAAAGCCTCGCAAGAGCATCCCGTGCTGGTGGATCATTACCTCTTGGGCACGGAAGTAGAAGTCGATGCGATTTGCGACGGCAAAGACACGCTTATTCCCGGGATAATGGAACATATTGAGCGGGCAGGCATCCATTCCGGCGACAGCATAGCCGTATATCCGCCGCGCAGCCTGTCCGAGCGGGTAATCCGCAGCGTTATTGACTTTACCAATCGCATAGCGCGCGGGCTGGAAGTCAAAGGCATGCTGAACATCCAGTATATAGTCAAAAACGACGAAGTATTTGTCATAGAAGTTAACCCGCGTTCCAGCCGCACGGTGCCGTTTTTGAGCAAAGTAACGGGCATTCCCATGGTAAACGCCGCGACCAAAGCCGCGCTCGGGCAAAAAATAAGGCAGCTCGGGTACAAGCCTGGCCTGCGCCTGTTCCCCGATTATTATGCGATAAAAGCGCCGGTGTTTTCCTTTGCGAAAATGCACAACGTCGATATAACATTGGGGCCGGAAATGAAATCCACAGGCGAGGTGATGGGCGTTGACAACAAATTCTCGCGCGCCCTTTATAAAGCCTGCGTAGCTTCCGGCATCAATGTTCCGGACGAGGGGACGATACTCTTTACCATCGCCGATAAAGATAAAGAAGAAGCGTTGGCCGTCGCCAAAGGTTTCTATGACCTTGGCTATATGATTACGGCGACGAAAGGCACGGCGGAATTTTTCGTCAAAAACGGCATTGACGCGCAAACGGCCGCAAAAGTCAGCGAAGGGTCTCCTAACCTTCTGGATGAGATCAAAAAAGGCAAAATAAACATGGTTATAAACACCATAAGCAAAGGCTCGGCCTATGAACGGGACGGCTTTAATATAAGGCGCGCCACGGTGGAACACGCGATACCGTGCCTTACCTCTGTGGACACGGCCAAAGCCATTCTTGGCGTTATGTCAGTTATGAGGCGCCGCCGTTTGGTCAGCGTTATTGCTTTACAAGATCTTTTATGGGCAGGTGATGAGCTTGAGTAGGAAATTTGTAGAATCGGCTGCGGTGCTCTCCAATACCTGTTTGGGTAACGATGTGTACAGCCTTGCGTTGGACGCGCCGCAAATCTGCTGGGAAGCGAAACCGGGACAATTTGTCGGGGTGAAGACAGGCTGGGAGCAATCGCCTTTCCTGCGCCGCCCGCTGTCGGTGGCCGATGCCGTGGACGGCCGGGTGATCATAATCTACAGGGCGCTGGGCGTTGGCACAAACTGGCTGTCCGCCCGCCGGGAAGGAGAAAGGGTCGACATCATGGGCCCTTTGGGGCACGGGTTCACACTCCAGGCGAAGCGGCCTCTTTTGGTGGGCGGCGGAATTGGCATCGCGCCTTTGCTCGGCGTGGCGCGGGGTTTTGCCGGCCGCTCCGGCAGCGGCATTTTGCTGGCCGGGCGCAACAAAGACGAAATAACTTA
>JAISPA010000175.1 GCA_031275255.1 Acidaminococcales bacterium
ATGAAACTGCCCAGATTGGCAGGTTTTTCACCTTGCCTTGCCTGTTTTTTTCCAAAGACCTCAACTATTGCTTTTTAATCAGTAGTTTCTTTGTTTTCCGCAAATACATATTTCAAACAATATGACACAAGATCAATATCCAAAATTTCACTTGCCCGTATAAAAGCGCCCAAAGCAACCATATTGGCCGCTTTCGTTTCACCTAATTCCCCCGCTATCGTGTCGGCTTGTATTTTATAAACATTAACGTCTCCACGCGAATTTTCTTTGTTTATCATGTCAACGTTCAAAACCAACAACCCATTCTCTTTCAACTGCGGTTCAAAGCGTTCCATAGAAGGCTTGTTCATTGCTATAACAGCAGTTGGATTAAGTATAAAGGGCGAATCTATCGTTTCTTTTGAAATAACAACCATACAGTTTGCCGTGCCGCCGCGCATTTCAGGTCCGTAAGCAGGCAACCAGCTTGTTTCAAGATTGGCCCTGTTCGCAGCATGGGCCAACAACTGCCCCATGAACAAAACGCCCTGCCCGCCAAATCCGGATATGGTAACCTCATATACTGACACAAGATCAAATCCCTTCAAGTTTTTTAAATTCTCCAAGCGGATAATATGCAATCATTTTATCTTTTATCCATTTCATGGCATCTACCGGGGTAAGTTTAAGATTGGAGGGGCAGGCCGCCAAAAATTCCACAAACGAAAATCCTTTATTTTCCAATTGCATTCTGAAGGATTTTTTCATGGCATTCTTGGCCTGTCGAATATTTGCCGGCGAATCCAGCGAAACTCTCGCGACATATTTAGTAGTATCGAGGGTCGCCAGTAATTCGGCCATGCGTATGGGCTTACCTATCACTTGCTCATCGCGCCCTTCCGGATATGTAACGGTCTTTTGCCCAATAAGCGTTGTCGGCGCCAGTTGCCCACCGGTTGCGCCAAAAACGGTATTGTTGACAAAAATAACCGTTACATTTTCGCCGCGCGCCGCCGCATGCACTGTTTCGCCCATGCCTATGGCTATCAAGTCGCCGTCGCCTTGATAAGTAAACACTATTTTATCAGGCTGCGCCCGCTTTATTCCTGTAGCAACGGCCAATCCTCTTCCGTGCGCTCCCTGGACAAAATCCAAGTCAATAAATTTCCAGCAGCGTACTGAACAGCCAATGCTTGATACGCCAACGCACCGCTCTTTTATTGCCAGCTCGTCGACCGTTTCCGCCAACAACCGATGCACTATCCCATGTGAGCAGCCCGGGCAATAGGCGTAAGGTTCTTCGTTGATTAATAGACTTTTAGTGAAATTGACGCTCATTTGCACTCACTTCCGTTTACAATTTCCTTTACTTTCGCTATAATCATATCGGGCGGGGTAAGTTTGCCGCCGCCGCCGCCAAACCAATAAACAGGCGTTTTCCCGTTTACGGCAAGTCTTACGTCTTCTATCATTTGGCCTTCGCTCATTTCTACCACCAAAAATGCTTTAGCTGTTGCGCTCTTTTTCTCTATAGCTTTTTCCGGGAAAGGGAAGAGTGTTATAGGTCTTATTAAGCCCACTTTTATTTTTTCAGCGCGCAAAGTCCTTATCGCCGCTTTGCTGAATCGGCTTACTATGCCATAAGCCACAATCAAAATCTCGGCATCGTCGGACATAAATTCTTCTATCCGCGGTTCCCGTTCTTTTATCAGCCGATATTTATTTGAAAGATTCTGGTTTAGCGTTATAAGCTCCGGGTCGGTAAAAGGCGCCGACAATACCAGATGCTGTTTGCCGTTGGCATTGCCGGTAGCGGCCCAATCCTTTTCGCCTGCTTCGTTCATAACGGCTGTTTCCTGAATCTCTACCGGTTCCATCATTTGCGCGACAATCCCGTCGCCTAATATTAACGCCGGCATGCGATACTTATCGGCAAGTTCAAAAGCAAGGGCAGTAAGGCTGGACATTTCTTGTACCGACGCCGGCGCGAAAACCAGCAAACGATAATCGCCGTGCCCGCCGCCTTTCGTTGCCTGAAAATAATCCGACTGCGAAGGAGTGATTCTTCCAAGCCCCGGACCGCCCCGGCTTATATCGACAACAACTGCCGGCAACCCCGCCGACGCCATGTAAGACAAGCCTTCCTGCATAAGGCTGAACCCTGGGCTGGAAGAAGAAGTCATGACTCTTTTACCGGTAGCGGCTGTGCCGTACACCATGCTGATACCGGCCAGTTCGCTTTCGCTTTGCAAAAATACGCCGCCCGCTTTAGGAAGATTGACCGCCATATATTCCAGCAGTTCACTTTGCGGAGTTATCGGATACCCGTAATAATAAAGGCAACCGGCATTTATGGCGGCCGCGCCGATTGCTTCGTTACCTTTCATAAGGATTTTTTCCATTTCATCACCCCTGTTTGAATATTTTAAATTGTCGGAGACCTAACTCTTTGAACAATGCCCCATTCAACGAGAAATTCAATTATTGTTGAATGACCGTCCTCGAAAGGGCAAGCTGTACTTGTCGGAGAGGATTTTCCGGCGGGAAGCCTGCCGTGCGAAAAGTTTAAAGGCAGGTGAGTTTATTCAGCAACACAGGGCAGAAAATCCACCGGTTGGTGGGTGTTAAACAGCTTTGTACACGCTCTTTGCCATAATTATTTTTATGCGCCGTCAATAATTGTAAAATGCTATAATTTTCTGATTTTTTCCATTATATAATATTGCCTACTAATAAAAAAATACTTATTTTATATAACTACTATATCTTTTATGTATATATCCTAATGTTGCATCTATGTTATACTATTTCCCAGCTAAAATCATGGCATCTTTGCAGCCCGTATGGGCATCGCCTGGGTTTTGCGCCTCGCAGGACGAGCCAGTCTTCGAATGGACGAGTTATGCTCGCCGGAGAGGGCAATTCGACTCGCAAATTCTAACCGTGTTTTAACTGGGAAACAATATTAAATACGCTGTCTATTATTAAGAAACAAGCAATCCTACAACCAATGCAGGGTTTGGGGAAAAGAAAAGCCCTGCCATGACGGATCTGTGCTGTTCCAAACACACAAAAATCGCAAAGGCAGGGAATTTTCAAAGTTGGAACGATATTTTATCCAGCGAGAAGGTTCTACGCCCGCCCTCGGTTGGGCAAACTACGGCCAGCCCTCACAAGGGCGATCTTGCCTCGCCAGAGAGGGTTTGCCACGCGTACGGGGCTTGCCTTGCCCTACGCATCATTTGCGTTTTGCGCCCCGCCGGGCGAGCCAGTCCTCGAATGGGCGAGCTATGCTCGCCGGAGAGGGCAAACAGACACGCAAATCTTAACAATGTTTTAAACGGGGAACAGCATAAATTAAAGATTGGGGGAATTTATGGCGGATACGTCGATTGCCGGTGTGGATGCGACAAAATAGGTGCGGGTTGTGTTGATAGATTGCCAAATGGCAAAAGCCGGGAAATTCGAAAGCATTGGCAGCTTAATTGATGAAAACAGGAGGAAATAATCATAGAACTGCGCGATATCAGGTACTTTCATACTGTGGTGCAAGCGGGCAATATTACCGAAGCGGCCAGCCGGTTAAATATATCACAGCCCCCATTAAGTTACCAATTGAAAAAGTTGGAGGCCGAACTGGGGGTAAAGCTCTTTGAACGCGGTTCAAGACGCATACGGTTGACCAGCGCGGGACAGCTTCTAAACGAACGCGCTGAATTCATATTGGAATTTATAAACAAAACGGCTACTGAAGTAAAAGAATTTGAACTTGGGCTGACCGGTACACTTTCTTTAGGCAGTATCAGTACGATCGGCGCCAATATAATGCCGAAAATTATACCCTGTTTTAACGAAAGATTTCCCCGGATAACTTTTCAGCTTTGGGAAGGCAACGGGGACAGAATCACAAACCTCTTAAAAACCCGTATGATCGAAATCGGCATAATCCGCCTGCCTTTTGACAACAATTTTTTTGATTCTTATTTTCTTTTTAAAGAGCCGCTGGTTTTTGTGATAAACAGCAAAAAGTATCCGGAACTTGCCAAAATGGCAAAAATCCCCTTAATCCATGTTGAAAGAGTTCCTTTGATCGTGCCGCGCCGCTGGTCTTCCAATTTTATCTCCGAGTGCATGCAAAAAGGGTTTTTGCCAAAAATAATTTCCAAGAGCGACGCGAGCATGCAAGATATCCTTTGGGCGCAAACCGGAATGGCTATCGCTGTTTTACCCGCCAGCGCCGCCGCTATTATAAAAAACAACAATCTCGTCTATAAAAAGATCGCCGATTTGCAATTCCCGATTCAAGCCGCGGTCGTTTGGGAAAGAGGAAGGAACATCTCCGTTGTCGCTAAAAATTTCATTGAAATGGTAAAAGGCTATTGTGCGCGCCGACACAAAAAAGTTAATTGATCGAGAATTCATTATTTTTGCCAAACGCGTAATTATTGTTCCGCCCGCTAAGTGAGGCGCCATGCCGGCGCGATAGTTCTGCGGTTAGCGTGCAGCAAAACGCAGGCGATGTTCGTAGGGGCAATGCTTGCGCAATCCAAGGATGGATAAAGGCCGGACACGCCACGGACGGTTGGTGTCCGGCCTTGCCTACGTGGCAATTTAGCCGCAAAGACAACACGATTTTAGCCGGGAAACAGTATCAGCTGCCGGGGCGATGGTTTTCGCCGTGTCAGGCAAAATGGCAGGCGACTTTATGCGCGCCGTCCGCGCCCGCCAGTTCCGGACACTCTTGTTCGCAGATGCTGGCACGGCGCGGGCAGCGCGTATGGAAAACACAGCCGGCGGGGGGACTGGAGGCGCTGGCGGCGTCGCCTTCGAGGATGATTTTGTTTTTGCCGCCCGGCCGCAAACCGGGGGCGGCCGCCAGCAGCGCCTGGGTATAGGGGTGCAGCGGATGGGCAAACAGTTCCTTTTTGTCGGCAAATTCCATCATCCGCCCCAGGTACATTACCCCTACTTTGTTGCTGACGCGCTTGATTACCGACAGGTCATGGGAGATAAAAAGATAGGTAAGGGCAAATTCCTGCTGCAAGTCTTGCAAGAGGTTCAATATTTGCGCCTGTATGGATACGTCGAGGGCGGAAACCGCCTCGTCGGCGACAATAAGGTCCGGGTGGGTAACCAGCGCCCGGGCGATGGCGATGCG
>JAISPA010000011.1 GCA_031275255.1 Acidaminococcales bacterium
CTTCAGCGGATCCTGCACGGACCTTCAGAGGCTGTCGCGCGATTGTCCCGCCTGGCTTGCGCGATTGTCCCGCCGTATTTGCCCGGATCTTGCACTGGCCTCACAGTGATCATGCCTGACGCCCTGTTACCCTTTCACTCGGACAAGGCCGCCGCGGGCGGCGCGCGCGGCAAGTTCCGGCGTCAGAAAACAGAAGAAAATCACGAACACGAATACCAGGCGGATGCCGGTGGGTTCTATCTGGCGCTGAAAGCGGGTTACAATCCGTACGGCATCTTTGTTACCGTGAGTAAACTTTCTGTCAACAGCGGCGGCCGGTCAAGCAACAGCCATCCGCCGGTCGCCGAGCGGGTGGCCAGGCTGTCCGCCTTAGCCAAAAGCGAGAACATCCTGCCGGAGGTTTTCCCGGCGGGCAACGCGGCGGCCGTTCAAGCGGGCGGCTGGCAGATAGTGATAAAAGAGCCGGCCGGCAGTTATTCCGCTTTGGCGCGGGCCTGGCTGTTGGCAGGCAATCTGTATCTTTTGAAAAACCGCCGGCCGATAGCGCCGGAGAAATTTTTGACGCGCGCCGACGGCCCTGACGCGAAAATTTATTATGACGGCGTTGAGCTTTACACCGTGCGTCAGGCCGATCTTAAAGAAAGCGGCTTTACCGCCGCCGCCGCTTTGGCGCGCTGGTATATAGACAGGTTCCGCGAATTTGCGCGTGAGGTGAAATATGACCAGGCGCCGCCCTCCCCGCGCACGGCGGGAGATTCCGGGCAGGGCGCCGGCCCTTAGTTTTTTATCGGCGAACGCGCCTTGACCTGTAACGCCGCGCAGGCCTTGCCGGGGACGGCCGCGTAAAATTTCCGGAACGGCTTTCGGCACTCATATTTTTGCAGGATTTTTCATAATGGTGTCGAACTGACTAAATAAAAATAGTAAGCTTTTCTTGAGAAGTGTGAGCAAATGGTTATTGGCGAACTGGACCGCTATTTGTTTGCCGAAGGCAGGCACTGCGAAATATTCAAGTTCTTGGGCGCGCACAAAACCAGTTTGGCCGGCGGAGACGGGGCGGTTTTTTCGGTGTGGGCGCCGGCCGCCAAAGCGGTATGGGTTGTCGGCGATTTTGATGATTGGCGCGGGTCGGATTTTCCGCTGCAAAATATCGGCGACGGCCTTTGGCAGGTTTTTGTACCGGGCGCCGGCGCGGGTATGCGTTATAAATATAAGATTGCGGGCGCGGACGGACAAACGCGGTTAAAAGCCGATCCTTTGGCTTTCGCCGCGGAACTTAGGCCGAAGACGGCTTCCGTGCTGACCGCGCCGGACGGGTTTTGCTGGACCGACTGGGAGTGGATGAAAAACCGCTCCGCCGATTCTTACGAACAGCCTGTCAATATTTATGAAGTGCATTTGAGTTCCTGGCGGCAAAAAGCGGACGGGGGATTTTTGTCTTACCGCGAGCTGGCCGAAACGCTGCCGGCCTACGTCCGGGATATGGGTTATACGCATATAGAAGTGCTGCCTTTGTCCGAGCATCCTTTGGACAATTCCTGGGGTTATCAGGCCACAGGCTATTACGCTCCGACCAGCCGTTACGGCACGGCGGATGATTTGAAGCATTTTGTGGACGTCTGCCATAATCTGGGCATAGGCGTCATCATGGACTGGGTTCCCGGTCATTTTTGCAAAGACGATCACGGTCTGCGGCAATTTGACGGCAGCTACTGCTATGAGCCGGCTCACCCCCTGCGCCGGGACAACGAAGGCTGGGGAACGTCGTACTTTGATCTTTATAAACCGCAGGTACGCAGTTTTCTTATTTCCAACGCCTGTTACTGGATAGAAGTTTTTCATATCGACGGCTTGCGCGTGGACGCGGTAGCCAGCATGCTTTACCTTGATTACAACAAGCCTCCGGGCAAATGGCTGCCCAATGAGTACGGCGGGCGTGAAAATACTTACGGTATCATGTTTTTTCATGATTTAAGCCGCCTGGTATTCAAGCGCAACCCTCAAACATTGCTGATGGCCGAGGAGTCAACCTCCTATCCGATGGTAACCTGGCCGGTGCACAGCGGCGGCCTGGGGTTTAATTATAAATGGAACATGGGCTGGATGAACGACGTGCTGGAATATATGGGCAAAAAAACGGTGCATCGGCGCGGCGTCCATAGCTATATAACATTTTCCTTCATGTACGCTTTTTCGGAGAATTTTGTCCTGCCTTTTTCCCACGACGAAGTAGTACACGGCAAAAAATCCCTGATCGGCAAAATGCCGGGCGATTATTGGCAGAAATTTGCCAATGTACGTCTGCTGCTGGGCTATATGATGGCTCATCCCGGCAAGAAGCTGCTGTTTATGGGGCAGGAATTCGGCCAGTTTATCGAGTGGGATGAAAAAAAGCAGCTGGATTGGTTTCTGCTTGATTATGAAGCGCATCGCCAGCTTAAGGATTACGTCAAAAAACTCAATGCTCTTTACCGCCGGGAAAGCTGTTTCTGGCAGATAGACTCCGATTGGAGCGGGTTTGCCTGGCTGGAGCCTGACGACAAAGACCACAGCATAATCAGTTTCCTGCGTTTTGACAAAAAAGGCCGGCACGTCGCGGTTGTCTGCAATTTCACGGAGATCGCCCACGACGGCTACCGGGTGGGCGTCCCGCAAATAGGCCCTTATCATGAGGTCTTAAACAGCGACGACGCGGAGTTCGGCGGCAGCGGCAAATGGACCAGGCGCGTCCTCATCGCCAACCCCACCCCCTGGCACGGGCAGGAGTATTCCCTGCTCGTCAGAGTGCCGCCTTTATCTTCTTTGTATATCGGCGCAGGCGATGAAAAAGGGGGATAACCTATTTATGCAAAAGCCTTCGTGTATCGCGATGCTGCTCGCAGGCGGGCAAGGCAGCCGGCTGGGCGGCCTGACCAGGAACATAGCCAAGCCCGCCGTGCCGTTTGGCGGCAAATACCGCATAATTGATTTTGCCCTCAGCAACTGCTACAATTCCGGCGTTTACACGGTGGGCGTGCTGACACAATATCAGCCGCTGGAACTTCACAGATACATCGGCATAGGCAGCCCCTGGGATCTTGACCGCCAGCACGGCGGGGTTTACATCCTGCCGCCCTACGCCCGCGAAGGCGGCGCCGACTGGTACAAAGGCACGGCGGACGCCCTGTATCAAAACATCAAGTTTGTCGACAGCATGAACCCGGACCATGTGGCCGTACTCTCCGGCGACCATGTTTATAAGATGGATTACGCCCAAATGCTCTCTTTCCATATCAAAAAAAATGCGGACGTAACCATTGCCGTCATAAACGTCGATATCAAGGAAGCCAACCGTTTCGGTATAATGTGCGCGGACAGGGACGGCCGGATCACCGCTTTCGCGGAAAAACCCAAAAATCCGCAAAGCACCCTCGCCTCCATGGGCGTTTATATTTTCCACTGGCAGGTACTGCGCCGCTATCTCATAGAAGACAGCCAGAACATGAAAAGTTCGCACGATTTCGGCAAAGACATAATCCCCCGTATGCTCCTTAAAAAAGAAAAACTTTTTGCTTATCCTTTTGAAGGTTACTGGCGGGACGTCGGCACGGTTGAAAGCTACTGGCAAGCCAGCATGGATCTTTTGGGCGACGATTACGCTTTCGATCTTTATTCTCCCGACTGGATCATCAGTTCGGAAAACCTCGCCCTTCCTCCTCATTACATCAGCAAAGAAGGCCGCGTGGTCAAATCGCTTGTCAGCGAAGCTTGCGTAGTCCATGGCAGCGTGGAAAACAGCATCCTTTTTCCTTCCGTCACCGTGGAGGAAGGCGCCGTGGTGAAAAATTCCGTGATAATGGCCGAATCCCGCATCTCCATGGGTGCGGTGGTTGAAAGAGCGATTATCGGATATAAGGTTTTCGTCATGCAAAAGCAAAAAATACTTCCGGACGGCCCGGACGATATTGTGCTGCATTTTTCCGGCGGCGAAAAACTGGATGAGGGCTGAAGGCGGTTTTGCTTTTTACCTGAGCGGGGAGGCGTTTGTATGAACAATGTTATGGGATTGATCAACCTGCACGAAAATACGGTAAAATTGGACGCCCTGACGCAAACGCGCCCTTTGGCGGCGGTTCCTTTCGGGAGCAAATACCGGATGATAGATTTTGCGCTTTCCAATATGGTCAATTCCGGCGTACATAACGTCGGCATACTCATCCCGGAGCATTCCGGGGCGCTTATTCAGCATTTGCGGGCAGGCAAGGACTGGGACCTTGACCGCAAACACGAGGGTTTGTTTCTGCTCATTCCCACGCCGCGCACTCCGCTGGCCGGCACAGGCGATGTGGATTATTATTCTCAGCATCTGGATTATTTGCTTGACGCCAAACAAGAATACGTCATCTTGTCCGCCAGCCAGTTTTTATGCAACCTGAACTACGGCCTGGCGCTTGAATATCATCAGAAATCAAAAGCCGACGCTACGCTCATCTACCGGCGCCTGGGCAGCAATGAAACAAGGCCGTCCGACGCGGTCATGCTCTCCCTGGACGACGACCGTTTTATCACCGACATGGAAATAGCGCCGCCGCAAAGCAAAAGCCGCAATCTGTACATGAGCATGGCGATCACCGGCCGCAAACTGCTCATAGACGTCATAACCAACGCCATGAGCCGGGGCGGCGGCGATTATGTCCGGCAGCTGCAGGCAAACCTCAAAAACCTGCGGTTGAACGCTTGGGAGTTTACCGGCTATACGGCCAACATTTCCGACGTCAGGGAATATTACAGACATCACATGGCGCTTTTGAACCAGGCCGTCTGGCGGGACCTTTTCTTTCGCAACGGCCATATCTACACCAAAGTAAAAGATTCTGTGCCGACCAAATACCTGTCTGAGGCCAAAGTAGAAAATTCCATTTTGGCCAACAGCTGTCAGATAAACGGTTCCGTAAAAAACAGCGTGCTCTTCCGTTCGGTACATGTAGCAAAGGGCGCTGTGGTAAAAAACTCTATAATCATGCAGTATTCCTATATAGGAAGCGGCGCCCGCCTGGAAAACGCGATCTGCGACAAAGACGTCGAGATAACGCCGGGTCGTTCGCTCAAAGGCGATCCGTTATATCCGCTTGTAATAAAAAAAGGAACGGTGGTTTGATTATGAAACGTGTATTATTTGTTGCGTCGGAGGCCGCGCCGTTTGCGAAAACCGGCGGATTGGGCGATGTGGTGGGATCTTTGCCGGTGGAAATGTCCAAACAGGGGATGGATGCCCGCGTCATAATGCCCTGGTACCGCGACATACCGCAGTCGCTCAAGGACAAGGCGCAAGCCCTGACCGAATGTACCATAAGCATTTCCTGGCGCAAGCAAGAGGCTGTGTTATGGAAAATCGAGCATAACGGCGTAGTTTTTTATTTTGTCGACCAGCCCTATTATTTTGACCGCAACGGTTTTTACGGTTATTTTGACGACGCGGAAAGGTTCGCCTTCTTTTCGCAGGCGGTTTTGGCGCTTTTGGACAAGATTGATTTCGTCCCTGACGTCATTCACGCGCATGATTGGCATACCGCCCTGATTCCGCTTTATCTGGAGCATTTTTATCGCAGCTACGAGCCCTGGAAAGACATGAAAACCGTCTTTACCATCCACAACCTGGCTTATCAGGGCAAGTTTTCACCTGCGATCATTGAAGACGTGTTAGGGCTCAACTGGGGTTATTTTACCGGCGACAAACTGGAATTTAACGGTTGCGTCAATTTAATGAAGGGCGGAATACTTTACGCCAGCGCGGTTACCACCGTGAGCGAAACTTACGCTGATGAAATCATGACGCCGGAACACGGGGAAGGACTTGACGGCGTTTTGCGCGCCTGCGCGGGGAAATTTTACGGCTTGCTGAACGGCATCGACTACGGGGTCTACAATCCCTGGAAAGATCCCTATCTGGCCGCCAACTTTCACAGCGCCCCCAACATGCTGACCCGCCGCCAGAAAAACAAAGAATGGCTGTGGGACGAGCTGGGTTTCACCGGCGACAAAAACGCGCCCATAGTGGCGGTGGTTTCCCGGATTGTGGCCAGCAAGGGGTTTGACCTCATCTGCGAGGCAATTTCGGCTATTCTCGACTCCGGCTGCAAACTGGTCATTCTGGGCGCGGGCGAAGCCGGGTACGAAGGATATCTGCGGCATATCGGCGGCCAAAACGCCGGTTCCATGGCGGTACGCACGCAGTTCAACGATGTGCTGGCGCGGCAAATATACGGCGGCAGCGACATCTTCCTGATGCCGTCGGTATTCGAACCGTGCGGCATAGGGCAGATGATCGCCATGCGCTACGGCTGTATTCCTATCGTACACGAAACAGGCGGTCTTATAGACACGGTAAGGCCTTACAATAAATTTACCGGCGAGGGGACGGGTTTCGGCTTCAAAGAAATGACGGCCGGCAGTTTTCTGCGTGTTTACCACGAAGCGCTGGAAGTCTACCGGGACAAAAAAGCCTGGACAAAACTGGTCAGCCGGGCCATGAAGGAAAATTTCAGCTGGGATCATACGGTGCGAAAATATATTGAACTTTACAACAATCTTTGCGAAGAAAAGGAGTAGAAAATGCTGACAGAAGAGAAGTTTAAAATAAGGTTTATGGAAAAGTACGCCACCTGTTTTCAGACGTTGCATGGCAAACCGATTAATGAAGGGTCTCTTGAGCAAAAATACAGCGCGCTGGTTGAGGCTTTGCGAGAGGAGGTCGCGGACAACTGGGTAAAGACCAATACGGAATATCAGGCAAGGAAAGTAAAGCAAGTATATTATTTCTGCATAGAATACCTGCCTGGGCGTTTGTTGGACAATTACCTGTCCAATCTTGAAATAAAGGAACTCGTAAGAAAAGGCTTGGCCGAAATCGGGATAAGCCTTGACGATTTGGAAGCGCAGGAAAAAGACGTCGCTTTGGGCAGCGGCGGCCTCGGCCGCCTGGCTTCCTGCCTGCTTGATTCTTTGGCGTCAACCGCCATCCCCGGACACGGCTGCGGCATAAGCTACAAGTACGGCTTGTTTCAGCAAAAAATCGTCGACGGCAATCAGATTGAATTCCCCGACCGCTGGATATCAAACTACAGCGCCTGGCAATGGCCTAAACGCGACAAGGCGATGGAAGTGCGTTTCGGGGGCATAGTACAGATGCAAAAAGAAGGGGACAGCCTTAGATTCATACATACGGATTATGAGGCGGTGCTGGCCGTACCTTACGATATGCCGATAGTCGGCTACGGCAACAATATCGTCAATACCCTGCGCCTTTGGAGCGCGGAGGTAATGCCGGCGACCGAGGAGATATTGCTGAGCAACCGGCAGGAATACAAGAAAGCGGTGGAATATAAATACGCCGTGGAATCTTTGAGCGAAGTGCTGTATCCTGACGATTCTAATTACCAGGGCAAACGCTTCCGCCTGAAACAACAGTATTTTATGGTTTCCGCCGGCATTCAAAGCATACTCAGGTTTTACAAGAAAAAGTACGAACTGCCGCTGGCGGAATTTCCGCAGTATATAGCCGTCCATATAAACGATACACACCCGACGCTGGTCATACCGGAGTTGATGCGGCTGTTGCTGGACGAAGAGGGTTTGGGCTGGGATGAGGCCTGGGACATTGTAACCGGGGTAGTGTCTTATACAAATCATACCATCATGCCGGAAGCGTTGGAAAAATGGCCTGTCGACATAGTCAGGGAGCTCATGCCAAGGGTTTATATGATAATAGAGGAAATAGACCGGCGCGCCAGAATAAAACTGGAAGAGGCCTATCCCGGCGAATGGGACAGGATAAATTCCATGGCGGTTGTAAACGGCGGCCAGGTGTTTATGGCCAATCTGGCCGTGCTCGGCAGCCACAGCGTAAACGGCGTGGCCTATATCCATACCGAAATATTGAAGAAGGACGTTTTGCGCAATTTCTATCAATATGAACCGCAAAAATTCAACAACAAGACCAACGGCATAACCCACCGGCGCTGGCTTTACAACGCCAATCCCGAACTTACCCGCCTGATTTCGGACAGTATCGGCGACGGCTGGGTAAAACATCCCTATGATCTCATTCACCTTATGCGCTATGCCAAAGACGCGGATTTTTTGGAAAAACTCGCGCAAGTCAAGCAGGTCCGCAAGGAAAAACTGGCCAAATACATTATGAATAAAATGTCTGTACCGATAGACGTAAAATCAATTTTCGACGTGCAGATAAAACGCATACACGCTTACAAAAGGCAGTTTTTGAACGCCCTGCATATCTTCGCGCTTTATAACGCGCTGAAAGCCGATCCCGCCCTCGACGCGCCGCCGCGAACCTTCATTTTCGCCGGCAAGGCCGCGCCCAGTTATTATCTGGCCAAAGCGATCATAAAGCTGATAAACACCCTGTCGGAGACGATTAATAACGACCCGGCCATTGACGGACGTTTGCGGGTCG
>JAISPA010000050.1 GCA_031275255.1 Acidaminococcales bacterium
CCTTCTCCTACGCCCTCTGGTCTTACGTCGCTTCCGGTTTGTTTGCCCTTACGCTGCCCATAAAACTGGCTTTCCCCGGCAGCAAATAAGCAGGGCTTTCTGTTTTTGGAAAATTGAAATAAAACTGTTCCCCGGCTGAAAGCATGGCATATTTGTTTATCCATGTTTTTAGCCGGGGAACTGTATTGTTTTACGGTTTGCTTTTTTCAGATTATCGCGACCGGAAATTGCCGGTTTTCCAAAAGGTAAAGGGCAACGGTTATGGCTAGGAGGTCGGCGGACCCGCCGGGGCTTATCCTGTCTTTGGCAAATTTGGCGGCCGTACGGTCAAGCAGGGAGCGCCCGCACCCGGTAAAAACACTGCCCGCCTCAAGGATGGAGGATGCGGCGGCCTGCACATACGGCAATTTGCCGTAACCCGACCGCCAGACGACGTTGGAGTCCTCGACCACGGTCATCAGGGCAAGCAGGGTGTGCGCCAGCGCGTCATTGAGGTCGGCGCCGCGGCCGAAAGCCTCCCGGAGCGCCGGCAACCCTGTCGCGGCAACGCTCGGGAAGCCTTTTTCCACTTCGCCGCGTATGCCGGTTATTTTGTGCTTTTTAAACAATAACTCACCAACGGTCAGGCGGCGTTTTGCCGCCAGGCAGCACAATTCCCTTTCCACCAGTCCGGCGGTCAAGGCGCGTACCGACTGACAGATGTTTTCGACGCTGGCTGTTATATTGTCTTTCAGCATCACGCCGGCCGCCAGGCTCAAAATTCCGCCGGAAAAGAGGATTCCCCTTTGGGTGTTGACGTTTTTCGTACTCTCTAAAAGTTCGCGTTCGCTCAGTTCGCCGTAGCGCCGGGCCTTTGCAAACAGTTGCGGCAAAGCGCCTTCGTGCGCCGCGCCCATCGCCAAAAGGTCATAAAAACTTTTGCTCAATACCGCCGAACTCATGGCGAAAGTCAAAATGCTCATGTCCCGGTGCGCCCCGTTGCCGAAACGGGTAACCAGCCCGGGTTTGGGGTGTACGGATACTTCAAGGAAAATCGCCTGCGTCAGAAAACGCCCCATTTTTTCGAGCGCCTCACGGCCGGCAGGCGAGGCATCGGCGGATGCCAGGCTGTCATTCAATAGTTTCCCTTTTGCCGGTATGTCCATGCCCGCCGATACCTTTCGCCGTATTTTGCCAGTTTTCAGCCAAAAATCGCTTTGGTCGCAAAGTAGATGACCGAGGGGAAAGTCAGACAGCCGAGCCCTGTATAAAAGGTAGCGGTCATGGCGGCGTAGGGAACCAATTTGGGATCGACCGCCGCCATGCCGGCGGCGGTGCCGGATGTCGTACCCATCAGGCCGCCGAAAATCATGGCCGATTGCGGGTTGTTCAAACCTACCGCTTTGGCGACGAGGGGGGTAACTATCATGACCAGCACGGACTTGACGACGCCGGCCGCGATGGAAATGGCGATAACGCCGGAGGACGCGCCGATGGCCGCGCCGGTTACCGGCCCGACGATAAAGGTCGCCACGCCGGCGCCGATGGTCGTCAGGGACACGGAGTCACGGTAGCCAAAGGCATAGGCGACCGCCACGCCGGCGATCCAGGACGTTACTATGCCGAGCAGCAGGGAAAGCACGCCCACGCCGCCCACTTTTTTGATTTCGCGTATGTCGGCGCCGAAAGCGGTGGAAACTATGGCGAAATCACGGAACATGGAGCCGCCCATCACGCCTACTCCGGCGAACAGCGGAATGCTGGCAAAGCCCCGGTGCCCGCCGGTCGTGGCCCCGCCGATATAAGCCAGTATCAGTCCGAGGAAAATGGCGATGGCCGAACCGTGTATCCGGCCCTTGGTCAAGCTGGCGAGTTTGTAAGCAACCCAGCTTGTCAGCCCTATGATTATAAAAGCCGCAATCAGGCCGTTGCCGGTCATTAATTTGGTAAACATCGCTGCCAAGAATAACACCTCCTGTAGTTTTTCAAATTGTTAAAGTTTACTGAGAACAGGGATCAGGACAAACCCCAGTATTACGCCCAATATACCGCCCAGTATCGCTATCGTGCCGCCGGAGAGGGCGGCGACGACGTCCTGTATGGAACTCATGGCAACGACGATCGGTATATACATGGCGCTCCAGAAGGAAATGCCTTCTTGGCTCTTTTTGTCCAGCCAGCCTTTGTCAATGCCCATGTTGGAAAGAATGATCAGTAAAAGCATGGCAAAACCCACGCCGCCGACATTGGCCTTGACGCCCAGTAGGACGCCCAGCACGTCGCCGAGGAAAATACCCACAAGATAGCAGAAAGCCAGTAAAGCGACTCCATAAACGACCATAAATACACATCCTTTCTTGCGAAATAGCTCGAAACCTTTTACCTCGCCCGGGAAAGCCCGGCCAGGGCTTATTCGACGATCGCGACTACCTGCCCGGCGCTGACGCGGTCGCCCGGCTTTACCTTGTACTCCTTGACCACGCCGGCGATGGTGCTGGGAACAACCTGCTTCATTTTCATCGCTTCCATGACGATCAATACGTCTTTCGGCGCGACCGTATCGCCGACTTGTTTCTCGAACCGAACGATTTTACCGGGTACGCGTGATTTAATTTCCATGATAGTGTGATTCCTCCTTAAATTTATGTTTTGTTTTTTGAGAGCTTCAAGTGCTTCTTTTTTGTCCAAAAGGCTGACAGCGGTCAGGCTTTTGCCCAAAACCGTTTTGGTGTCCGCGAGCAGTTCCGCCGCCTTTACGCCATAGCCGTTCGCCAGCTCGACCTCAATGTCCACGGTCACTCCCGCCTGTAGGCTTTCTTCTTTCGCGTATTCGCACACGGCGCGTATTTCCTCTTCGCCGCAAGCGCCGAGCAAAAGGTCAACGTCGCTTTGCGGGTTCAGGTAAGACAGTCCGGTAATTATTGCCAGCGCGGCGGAACCGAGCACGCCCAAGAGAATGTTTCCGGCGGCGGCGTATTCCCTAAGCGCGCGGACGATTTTCAGCTGCGCGTTCTCCGCGTTGAAATTTCTTTTGATCGCTTCGTACGGCCTTTCGACCCGCGCGATATATTCAAGCCCAGCAAGCGCCGCTATGCGCATACGCCGCCCGTCGCGGAGCCGCGCGGGTACAAAACCCAAAGCCACCATTCCCGCCGGCAGGTTTTCCTCCCGGCGCACAACTCCGGGGATTGC
>JAISPA010000091.1 GCA_031275255.1 Acidaminococcales bacterium
AGGGCAGGGAGACGCTATACTTATCCAAAGCGGACGGGATGCCGTGCTGGTGGATAGCGGCGATACCGGCACGCGCAATGAGCTTTTGCGGCTGCTCGCGCAGGAAGGGGTAAAGGAGTTCGCCCTTGTGGTCGCGACTCATCCCCATGCCGACCATATCGGCGGCATGGAGGCCGTAATGGATAAATATCCCGTGAAAAAGGTACTCGACAGCGGACAGGTCCATACGAGCAAAATATTTATTGATTACTGGAAAAAGGTCGCGGCCAAAGGCATTGAGTTTGTCCGGGCCAAACCCGGCGAACGCTACCGGTTGGACGGGGGCGCGCAGATCGAAGTGCTTTGGCCGGAAGATGAATTTTTACGCGGCACGGACAGCGATTTGAACAATAACAGCATAGTGCTGCGTTTGACCAAAGGCGAATTTTCCATGCTGCTGACCGGTGACATTCAAAAAGAGGCGGAAATGGGTTTGCTGAAAAAGCACAAGGACAAACTAAAAAGCGATATTTTAAAAGCGCCGCACCACGGCAGCAATACCTCTTCCACCGCGGCTTTTCTGCGGGCGGCAAACGCCAAAGCTGTAATCATAAGCTGCGGCAAAAACAATGATTATGGCTTCCCCAAACCCGCTGTTTTGCGCCGGTATGAGGGAAACAATATGAAAATTTACGTAACGGCGGATGACGGAACCGTAACCGTGGTTTCTGACGGTAAAAGCTATGAGATACGCGGCGCGCTCCGCCCGAATGTCAGCCGGGAGGCTTTACCCGCCGCCGACTCTTCCCGTTGAACGATACTTCATTCAACTAAAGACTCAACTTACGCTGAATGTTCGTCCTCGAAAAGGCAAACTCTGCTTGCCCAAGAGGTTAATTAAATGATAAAAAGGAAAAGCAAATACAAATGGCTGTTTTATTGGTCGTAGACAGAATAGAAGAAGGAATCGCGGTGCTTTTGCCGCAGGGCGGCTGTACGGGCGAGTTAAAATGCCCTGTATCGCTGCTTTCGCCCGTAAAAGAAGGCGACGTCCTGCGCGCAAGTTTTGCGCCGGATCCGGCCGCCACGCAAAAATACAGGGACGAAGCGCGAAAATTGTTGCGGAAATTGCTGGGGGAATAAATTTTCAATTGCCGGAGGTGGTATATTGCGTTTGAAAGGGATTTGCTTTTTGCTGGCCGTGTTCCTGGCGGCCTTTAATTTAAGCGCCGGGGCGGCGGCTAAGAATGAAATAACCAGTATTCGCTGGTCCGTGCAAGATAACAGTTCCGACGGTTCCCGCGTCGTGCGCATCGTCGTGGATGTGAAAAGTCCGGTAAAAGTCTCGTCCGCTTACGACGACAGCAAGAAAACGCTCACGGTAGATATCAGCGGCGCCCTGCCGGGCGGCAACACGGGTAAATTGCCGATCAAAACGGACAAGATAAAGCAGGTTACCGGGCAGAAAATGTCGTCAGCCGGCAGCCGCCTGATCATAAGTCTCGCAAGTTCTCTGCCTAAAGACGCCTACAAAGTGTTTGTTCTTAAAAATGATCCCGCCAATAAAAAGCCGGACAGGGTGGTCATAGATATATTTGAACGTCTGCCGCAGCCGGCTGGCGCATCGGCCGGCCTTAAGGGCAAGGTTGTCCTCGTCGACCCCGGGCACGGCGGCAGCGACCCCGGCGCGGTAGGGCTCAACGGAACTAAAGAAAAGGATTTTACCTTGAAGTTGTCGCTGAAATTGCGTGACGCCCTCGTCAAGGAAGGCGCCAAGGTAGTCATGACGCGCACCCGCGACATCGATGTGCATAGCAGCAACGCGACGGCGAAGGACGAATTGCAGGCAAGGGTGGATATAGGGATAAAAGCGAAAGCCGATATTTTTGTCAGCGTACACAGCAACGCCAGCGTCAAGCGCGAACAGGGAGGGCTTTCCACTTATTATTATGCCAAGACGCATAGTGACGCGCTTCTGGCGGAAAGTGTGCAAAACAGCCTGACCAGGGGGTTTGCCCTTGACAACAAAGGCGTCCGGCAAGCCGATTTTTATGTTACCAAAAGAAGCCCCATGCCTGCTATCCTTTTGGAGATCGCTTTCATATCAAATCCGGCTGAGGAAAAACTTTTAAACAGCAACTGGTTCCAAAATAAAGTAGTCGCCTGTATAGTGCAGGGAATCAGCGACTATTTCAATAAAAACAGCGGCGGGGGGGAGAAGAAATGACGGCTGGGAAGACAGCGGCGCTGGCCGCTTTGAGCCTTTGCCTGCTGGCGGCCGGTTGCGGTTTTTTTCGCAGCTTTGGCGGCACAAGCGGTGAGCGGGCGCAACCGGCGCAAATAACGGTTACGGTTTACCGGCCAGGCCAAATCGGCGATCTTTTGTATCCGGAAAAATATACTGTAAACAGAAAACCGGGCGCAAGCCCGGCGTCGGCCGCGATAGACGTTCTGATAGGCGAAAAGCCGCGGGAAGAAAGCCATGTCAATATCTTTCCGCCAGGCGTCAGGCTGATCGCCCTGAGGGTAAAAGGCGGCCTGGCGGAAGCCGATTTTAATAAAGAAATACTTAAAAGCAATGTCGGCGGCTCGCTCTATGAAATGCTGCTGGTCAGTTCCATCGTCAACACCCTGACGGAATTTTCCGAAATAAACAGCGTTCAGCTGTTGGTAGAAGGGCAAAAAATTGATACGATCGGCGGACACACGGACATACTCGATCCGTTGAAACGCAACGAGAGCTTGATCGGGAAACCTTAGCCCCCGCCGGCACAGCCAGGCGTACCCGCACGCTGTCACGGTGGCTGCGCCTTTTAACGCCTCGAAGGATATTTCGGGAAAACTTTTTATATATACACTCTGGGTACCCGAGCCGCTATATTGCAGGCCAATTCGTAATTAACAGTACCGGCCGCCCGCGCGAGTTCCTCAAGCGTTATGGCGTCGCCGCCCTGCCTGCCGATCAGAACGGCCTGGTCGCCCACCCTTACGTCGTCATTTGCGCCGAGGCAGACCATCAGCTGATCCATGCAGACGTTACCGGCGACGGCGCAGCGGCGCCCGCCGATCAAAACCTCTGCCCTGTTGGATAAAAGACGGCTGTAGCCGTCGCCGTACCCTAACGGCAGCACGGCGATCCGGCAGTCCTCTTTTGCGCGCCAGGTCATCTCGTAGCTTACCGGCGCGGCGGCGGGCAGGTCGTTTATATGTGAAATACGGGTGATAAGTTGCAACGCGGGCGAGAGTTTATACCGCGCCGCGATGAAATCGGACGGATACAGTCCGTACATGGCGATGCCCGCCCGCACCAAGTCAAATTGGCTGTCCGGCAGGGTGAAGATCGCACCGCTGGCCGCCGCGCTGACAAGCGGCGGACGCAGCCCCAACTCTTCCAGACGAAAAACCAGTCCGCGGAATTTGCCGAGCTGCTCTTTGGCATAGGCAAGGTCAGGTCCTCCGGCGGACGCGAAATGCGTAAACAGTCCGAAAAAATGCAGGCCGGTCATTTTTTTCAAGCGGCCGGCCAATTTTATGGCATCGGCATGGTTTGCGCCGATGCGGTTCATGCCGGTATCCGCCTTGAGCATCACGCCGACCGGCCGGCCGGTTTTTTTGGCGGCGGCGGCTAAAGGAGGCAGATGTTCATCGGCGCAAACCGTAACCGTTAAATTGTGGCGCGCGCAAACATCCGCCTCTTCCGGCGCTATGAGGCCGAGGACGATGACCGGCGCGGCTATGCCGGCTTGCCGCAGGGCTACCCCCTCGTCCGGCAGGGCAACCGCAAGATGGCTGCAACCGGCGGACAGGGCGGTTTCCGCGACCGCATTCAGGCCGTGTCCATAGGCGTTGGCTTTAACGACCGCCATGATGCCTGTTCCGGGGTTGACAAGCCGGGTTCTGATTGTCTTTAAATTGTCTTTTATCGCCGTAAGGTCGATTACAGCCTGGGTATGACGCAAATCCATCACCTTTCTTCCGGCCGGGCCGCCTTAGCGCATCAGCAGGCATGGCCTGATTCATGCTATGACAAAGGGCGGCCGCCGCATATACTTAATTATACAAGAAAACAGCGAGTAAGGAAGCTTTTAATAAAATGGAGAAAAATTTTTTTTGCCCCGAACCGCAGGCAACGGAAAAACTCGGCTTGCTGCTGGGCGGTCTGCTTAAAACAGGCGATTTTATCAGGCTGGAAGGTGAACTGGGCGCCGGCAAAACCGCCTTTGCCCAGGCTGTAGCGCAGGGCGCCGGGGTTGCGCCGGGCACGGCGATAAGTCCCACCTTCAACATCATGAACGTCTACGCGGGACGTGTCCCGGTCAGGCATTTTGACCTTTTCCGGCTCGAATCGGCGGGCGAGCTTGATTTCATCGGGTTCGGCCATTATAGCGGCGAAGAAGGCATAAATATCGTAGAATGGGGCGGCCGCTTCCCGGAAGCGATGCCGGAGGAAGGCCTTGTTGTAAAAATCACCGTTTGCCAAGATGGCCGCCGGTTTAGTTTTTTGCCGGCCGGAGCGCGGTATGAAGAACTCTGCCGGGAGGTTGAACGTGCTTATATTGGGCATTGACACGGCTGCCAGCGTCTGTTCGCTGGCCTTATACGACGGCGTCCGCGTACTTTCCGAATGCAGCGCGGACGGCGGGCTTACCCATTCGGAGAAGATGATGCCGCAATTACAGGCTCTCCTCGACAGTTGCGCCGTTTTGCCGTGCCAGCTGGCGGGGATAGCCGTCAGTTTGGGCCCCGGATCTTTCACCGGCCTGCGGATCGGTCTGTCTTCCGCCAAAACCATGGCTTACGCGCTTAAAATACCGATAGCCGGCATAGCGACACCGCTTTCTTTGGCCTGGAACCTGCCGCTGCCAGGCGTTTGGCTGTCACCGCTCATTGACGGGCAAAAAGGCAACGTCTATCAGACGGTTTATGAATGGCGGGCGGGAAGGATGTTTGAGGTGGAAAAGACAACTTTAAAGTCTTGCGGCGAGGCTCTGTCCTTTTTGGCGCAAAGCGGGCGCGAATGTGTGGCGCTCGGCGAATATCCCGGCGAGCCGCCGGGCGGGTGGCCAAAAGGCGTGCATCCGGCCCCCCCGTATGTCCGTAAGCCGCGTGCCGCCGTCGCCGCCTTTTTGGGGTACGCGCGCATAGCGGCGCAGGATTGGGATGACCCGTTCACTTTGGAGCCATATTATATGAAAAAATCGGAAGCGGAGATATTATGGGAAAAACGCCGGACGAATATTGTAACGTGCGAAGAATGACCGCCAATGACGTGGAGGCGGTGGCGGACGTGGAAGCGGACGCTTTCCCTTTTCCCTGGCCGGCCTCCTTTTTCGCCGGCGAGCTGCAAAACCCCCTGGCGGTCTACCTGGTATTGGAAATCGCGGGAAAAATACGCGGTTACGCCGGATTTTGGATGGTGCTGTGCGAAGCGCAGGTAATAAATATAGCCATACACTCCCGCGCCAGAGGGCGGGGCCTGGGGAAATTGCTGGTCGGCGCGCTGGTTGCCGCCGCCTCCTCCCTGGGGGCGGAAAGCATTATATTGGAAGCGCGCGCTTCCAACAGCATAGCGCACGCTCTTTACACAAAAACCGGATTTGTCCGCTGCGGCCTGCGGCCGGGTTATTATCAGGACACCGGTGAGGATGCCGTACTGATGAGAAAAACTATAACAAGGCAAAGCGGTGAAAATTATTAAAGACGTCATCATTCTCGCGCTGGAAACCAGTTGCGACGAAACGGCCGCCGCTGTGGTCAGTAACGGCCGCGGCGTGCTGTCCAGCGTAATATCTTCGCAAATACCCATCCACCGGCGTTTCGGCGGGGTAGTACCGGAAATTGCTTCGCGCCGGCATGTCGGGCAGATCTTGCCGGTCATTGATCAGGCCGTCCGGGAAGCCGGCGTGGATTTGTCTCGGATTGACGCGGTCGCGGCGACATACGGCCCGGGACTGGCCGGCGCGCTGCTGGTTGGGATAGCGGCGGCCAAAGGGCTGGCTTTTGCCCTCGGACGGCCGCTCATCGGTGTCAACCATTTGGAAGGGCACATTTACGCAAATTTCATTGAGCATCCAGAACTGGAGCCGCCGTTTGTTGCTCTGGTCGTCTCCGGCGGGCATACTGCGCTTTTGTCCGTGCCGGAGTATAACTGCTTTGAACTTTTAGGTTCCACCTGGGACGACGCCGCAGGCGAAGCTTTCGACAAAATAGCCCGGGCGCTCTCTTTGCCTTATCCGGGCGGACCGGAAATCGAAAAACTGGCCGTCTCCGGCAACCCTGCGGCAATCGTTTTCCCGCGGGCGATGAAAGACGAACAATTTAATTTCAGTTTCAGCGGCTTAAAATCGGCGGCCGTCAATTATCTTCACAACGCGCGGCAAACCGGAGCCGCGGTCAACAAAGCCGACGTTGCCGCCAGTTTCCAGGCGGCAGTTATTGACATGCTGTCCGAGCGGGCAGCGGCTGGCATAAAAGCCTGCGGCGCGCGCAAAATCGTGCTGGCGGGCGGCGTATCCGCCAACGGCAAATTGCGGGAAGTCATGGCGGCAACGGCAAAGGACCTGGGCGCGTCCCTCTATTACCCGTCGCCCGCACTTTGTACAGACAACGCGGCGATGATCGGCTGCCGCGCTTATTACCTTTTGCGGGACGGCTTTATAAATGATCTGGCAATAAATGCATGTCCGGCGCTTTCATTCGTTAAAACCTGATTTTCCATATTTACGCTGCGCGTACAAACAAAAAAATGTTGATAACTTCCCAAAATAAGCAAAACCGGCGCAATATATGTTGATAAGCCTGTTGATAATGTTGATAACCCTGTGGATTATATGTTTTTGCACCAATTTTGCAAGTAACTATCTTTGGTATAAGTATGAAATATATAAATAAATAGAGAAAATACGAGTATTATTATTGTAAATTCTTTAAATAAGTGTTTTTCCGCTTAAGTTGGAGAATATCGTGTCTGCTGTCGCAAAATTTGCGCTAAATTAAAAGGAGTATATACAATGCCTGACTTGCATCCCAATAAAATCAATTAAAGGCCAAGGATGGCCAAATGCAGAATGCGTCAGGGAAGGCAAGCATGCTGCCCGGGTTTGCTTGTGTTTTGCTCTTCACAGGGCGGCAAATAAGCTCGTAAATCTTATTCATGGTTTAACCGGGGAATAGTATTGGAAGTAGTATGAAATGTTCAGGCAGCGTATACACGCCTTAAATAAGTTAAGGGGCCCGGCGTATTTTGCCGGACCCCCTTTTTTACCATGGCTGGGCTTATTGCAGTAGGCTGAGTATTTGCTGCGCCCGGGCGTTGGCCTGCGCCACCATGGTCTGGGCTGCCTGCGATTTGATGTTTTCCTTGGAGTACTTGGACATCTCGGACGCCATGTCGGTATCGCGGATGCGCGACTCTGCCGCCGAAACATTTTCCGAAGTCGTCTCCAGGGCGTTGACCGCGTATTCCATGCGGTTCTGGATCGCGCCCAACAAGCTTCTTTGCGAAGACACACGCACGGTGGCGTTGTCCACTTCGGCGATGGCCGCCTGCGCCTGCTCGTTGCTGGATACGCTGGTGTACTCTATCCCCAAAGCCCGGGAACGCATATCGGAGATGGAAGCGTAGGTAACCTGCCCGGTGTTCGCGCCCAGCTGGGTCATCAGCGACTGGTCGAGAGTGCCTTTGTCCACTATGCTGCGGGCAAAGTTAAAGCTGATGCCTTCGCCTACCGCTATGTCGGTAAGAAGTACGCCGCCGGAGGCAAGATCAAGTTTTATTTCGCGAAGCGTACCGCCGCTGTTGACAATATTCCCAATGGTAATTGAGTCCGAAGCAATGGTAACTTTTATGTCGGCGTAAGCCTTCATGCCCGCGCCCACGTCGGAAGTGTAGGAAACGCCCGCCGCCGAACCGGCGATGCCCGCCTGTCCGTAACCGTTGGAACCGGCGCCGGCCTCAATCGCCGCGGCGCCCGCGCCGCCCGAGCCATAGCCGACAACGGCGACCGAATGTCCGCTGTTGTCAACGTCGTTGTTGAAAATTACCTTCCAGGAATAAACATCGGACTCGGTGGAGTTTCTGATGATGGTGATCATGCCATCGTAGATGCCGCCTTCCTGTATATCCTTGATGGCTTCAAGCTGGCTGACCGCGTTAAAGGATACCTGGGAGTTGTTATTGATGGTCAGGCGCCCCTTGACGGTGTCTTTCGCGCCTTTAAGCGAACCGTCCAGGAGTTTTTTGGTGTTGAACTCGGTGGAGTTGCCGATGCGGTCGATCTCTTTCTTTAATTGCTTAATTTCACTTTCGATTTCATTTCTGTCGTCGTCGGTGTTGGTGTCGTTGGCCGCCTGCACCGCCAGCTCGCGCATCCGCCCGAGTATAGCGTGCGTCTGATCCAAAGCCCCTTCCGCGATCTGGATGAGCGACGAGGTGTCCTGGGCGTTCTTTTTCGCCATATCGAGGCCGCGTATCTGCCCGCGCATTTTCTCCGATATCGCCAGGCCCGCCGCGTCGTCCGCCGCGCTGTTGATTTTTAGGCCCGACGCGAGCCGCGCCATGGATTTCTCCGCCGCGCGGTTATTCACGCCCAAAAAACGCTGAGAAGTTAACGAGGGAATGTTGTGGTTTATAACTGACGCCATGATTTCTTCCTCCTTGAATTAAGACTTACATCCTACTGAACGCTTTTGTTAGCTTTTGTTACAAACTGTCCGGGAAGTTGCTTTGGCCAGAAGAACGCCCCGGCTTTTGCCTTGTTCTGCTTAATATATCGTGCTGGGCGGCAAATAACTTAAGCCTTTTAAGTAAAATTTATTTTGTTTTTCCCGCGCCAACGCCGTCTTATACTGTTCTCCGGCTGAAAATTTAAGAGATCCGGCGGAATACGCCGGATCCCCTTGTTTGCCGCGGCTGTGTTTATTGCAGCAGGCTGAGTATTTGCTGCGCCCGGACGTTGGCTTGCGCCACCATGGTCTGGGCTGCCTGCGATTTGATGTTCTCCTTGGAGTATTTGGACATTTCGGCCGCCATGTCGGTATCGCGGATGCGCGATTCTGCCGCCGAGACATTCTCCGAAGTCGTCTCCAGAGCGTTGACCGCGTATTCCATGCGGTTCTGGATTGCGCCCAACAGGCTTCTTTGCGAGGACACCCGGGTAGTGGCGTTGTCGACTTCGGCGATAGCCGCCTGGGCCTGCTCGTTGCTGGCTACGCTGGTGTACTCTATCCCCAAAGCCCGGGAACGCAT
>JAISPA010000226.1 GCA_031275255.1 Acidaminococcales bacterium
GCCGAGTCCTGCGGGGCGCAAGGCAGAAGAGCCGGCAGCCGTGAAGAATTTCTGGCGGCTTTGGCAGAGGCCAGGGAAGCGCAGGGGCCTTTCCTGCTCGAACTTTCCATTCACCCGGACGCCATGGTCGAGCCTATGGTCGCGCCGGGGGCGGCTATCGACGAATTTGTCGAATTTAAAGCAGCCAAATGACGGCGCGAAAAAACCTGTTGTCTTTTTTCGCTTGACAACAGGGCCGCCTTGATAGTATTATAAGCAAAACGCGCCGCCGCGCGCTATATACAAAAAGCAGGGGAACTGATTGGGAGACATCCCAGGACGTTGAGAAGGTTAAAACCTGACCCTTTGAACCTGACAGTTAACACTGTGGTAGGGAGCGTTATATCAATGTTTTTCAGCGCCTCCCGCCGCGGGGGGCGCTTTTATTGCCAAACTGCGCCGTAAGACTGTTCCCCGGCTAAAACCGCGGCATCTTTGCGGGATGCTTTGCCCCACGGGCGAGGCATGCCTCGCCCGTGCGACGGACATTGCCCGCGTTTTGCGCCGCGCAAGGCGGCAACGTTTGCAGCCGCAAAGGCATATTCATCCCGGCCACGCCCGTCATTGCGAGGCCTCTATGGCCGAAGCAATCCATTTGCCGGCAGGGGCTGGACTATTTCCCGCCGCGCCGGGCGGCAAACAGCCCGCAAATCTTATCCGTGCTTTTAGCCGGGAATCGAAAGCATCCGTTTTTCGTTCCCCTGCCGCTTTGAGAACACGCGAGCGAATTGACCGAAGCCGCCGCCGTTTCTTAGCGAAGCCGGGAAACAGGGATTTTACTGTTTGAGCAAAGCGAGTTTAAAATCCCCCCGGCAAGCTTGAAACGCGCCGGCTAAGGGAATTGAGCGAGAGGGTCTCAAAGGGACAAAATACTGACGCGTTACCCATGCTGTCACCCGGTTCGAACCACTACACTTCTACACCTCTGCGGATAGGTTGCCACGCGGGCGAGGCTGGACACCAGCCGTCCGTGGCGTGTCCGGCATTTATCCATCCTTGGATTGCACAAGCCACGCGGGCGAGGCATGCCTCGCCCCTACGACGAATATTGCCTGCGTTTTGCGCCGCGCCGGGCGGCAAACAGCCCGCAAATCTTATCCATGTTTTTACCGGAGAACAATATAAGGCGTCCCGCGCGGAAAACAAAAAAAGGAGAGTGTTTGCCCTGGAGAAGAAAACCTTGACCCGCGCCCGTCTGCGGCGCATGATCCTTTTGTCCATGCTGGCGGCGATCGGCGTAGTGCTCTCGCCTATTTTGCGCGTTCCCGGCATGGCGCCCATGCAGCATTTCATCAACGTCGTCTGCGCGGTGCTTTTAGGGCCGTGGTACGCTTTGGCCTGCGCGGCCATGATCGCCGTCATACGGATGTCGCTCCTGGGCATCAACCTGCTGGCGCTGACCGGCGCGGTTTTCGGCGCCCCCCTGGCCGGTCTCTTTTACCGGGCGACCGGCTATACGGCGGCGGCGGCGGCCGGGGAAATAATCGGCACAGGCGTAATCGGGGCGATGGTTTCCTATCCGGTCATGGCCTTTGTCTACGGCAACGCCGACGTTGCCCTTTTTACCTATATCCCTTCTTTTATCGCCGGCACGGTCATCGGCGGCGTTTTGGGCCTGATCTTCCTGCAGGCGCTCAAAAGGCAGGGCGCCCTGCGGCGGCTGACCGAACGCCTGTGGGAGGATAAAACATGATCAAAGGACTCTTGGCGCTGCGCGCCGCCGCAAAGGAGACTTCTCCGCTTATTCACTGCCTGACCAACCATATAACCATAAACGACTGCGCCAACGCGCTTTTGGCCGTGGGGGCGAGGCCAATCATGGCCGAGCATCCACGGGAAACGGAGGAGATAACCCGCGCTGCCCAAGCCTTGCTGGTCAATCTCGGCAACATAACCGACGAACGGATGCGTTCCATGCTCCTGTCCGGCCGGCAGGCGAAAGAGGGCGGACTGCCCTGCGTCATTGACCTCGCCGGCGTGGCCGCCAGCACGCTCCGGCTGGATTTCGCGCGAAAATTCATCGCCGAATGCAGCCCGCGCCTGATAAAAGGCAACATAAGCGAAATACTCTCCCTGCACCGGGGACAAACGCGCGGCGGCGGCGTGGACGCCGCCGCCGGTGATAAATCGCTGCCACCGGCCATCCTCGCGGACACGGCCAGGCAACTGTCAGCCCGCTGCGGCGCCGCTGTGCTGATAAGCGGCGCCGCAGACATAATCGCCTGCCCGCCCGTGCTCGCCGTGGTGGAAAACGGCGACCCCCTGCTGGCCGCCGTTACCGGCACGGGCTGTGTGCAGGGCGTTTTGGCGGCGGCTTTTATCAGCCGCGGAGATGTTTTTGCCGGCGCGGCGCTGGCGGCGGCCCTGCTTTCCGTATGCGCGGAAGAAGCGGCGCTCACCGCCAAAAGCCCGGGTACTTTCAAGGCGCTCCTCCTGGACAGGCTGTACGACTTGCCTGATCGGGCTTTCGCCGCAAAGGTCAAAATACGGAGGCTGGAAGATGAAAATTTTTGATCTGTCGCTTTATTTGGTAACAGACAGCGAAGGATTTGACGAAAGCGATTTCTTGCGCAAGGTGGATCAGGCGCTGGAGGGCGGCGTAACCATTTTGCAGCTGCGGGAGAAAAACAAAAGCGGCCGGGAATACTATGAACTGGCGCGCAAGGTAAAAGAACTGGCGTACGCCCGCCGCGTGCCGCTTATCATCGACGACCGGGCGGACGTCGCCCTGGCCGTGGATGCCGCCGGCGTGCATCTCGTGGCGGATGATTTGCCGGTGGAGAGGGCGCGCGCCCTTCTGGGGCAAGGCAAAATCATCGGCGCGACCGCCAAGACAGTTGACGCGGCCGTCGCCGCCCAAGCGGCGGGGGCCGACTATCTGGGCGTGGGGGCGATCTATCCGACGGCGACCAAGGTTAAAACCGTCCTGACTTCCGTCGATACGCTGGCCGCCATCTGCCGCGCCGTCAGTATACCGGCCGCGGCCATCGGCGGCCTGAACGCGCAAAACATCGGCGTTTTGCGCGGCAGCGGGGCGGCGGGAGTCTGCGTTGTCTCGGCGATCATGCGTAGCCCCGACCCCGGCGCGTCCGCGCGCCTGCTGCGCGCGCGGATTAATGGATTGCTTCGGCCATAAAGGCCTCGCAATTATCCATGAACTGCGTTCACCACAGTAAACGAATCCCGACA
>JAISPA010000201.1 GCA_031275255.1 Acidaminococcales bacterium
TTGCGGGCAATTTAACTTGCCATTTTCAGAGAAAAGCGAGCAAAAAAAGCCCCTTGCCAAAAAAACGCCTTGATGATATACTTACATGGTCAATCCCCTGCCCTTAGCGATAAGGGCCAATGTCCACAGAGGAGGTGATTTCGTGAGAGAATACGAAGTCATGTTTATTGTAAAGCCGTTGGAAGATGAGCAGACGGAAGCTGTCATCGGCAAGTTTGAAAATCTCATAACAACCAACGGCGGTACGGTCAACAAACTTGACCGCTGGGGCAAAAGACGCCTGGCCTATGAGATCGAGGATCTCTGGGAGGGTTTCTATTGCCTTGTTTTATTTAGCGGCGAGGCGGCCGTCGTGGCCGAGCTTGACCGCGTGCTGAAGATAACCGACGATATTCTGCGCCATATGATTGTTAGAGTTGACGCTTGAGCGGAGGTTGGATTTATGAACAAAGTAATATTGGTTGGCCGCCTGACGAGAGACCCGGTCGTAAGAGTTACTCCCAGCAACAAAGATGTCGCGACTTTCACCCTGGCGGTGGACAGGTTTTCCACCGGGCCGGACGGCAAGAAAGAAGCGGATTTTATTCCTATCGTCGTTTGGGGCAAGGTGGCGGAAGTATGCGGCAACAATTTGACTAAAGGACAGAAGGTTTTGGTGGACGGGCGTATGCAGGTACGCAATTATGAAGACAAAACCGGGCAAAAGCGCTATGTCACCGAAGTGGTGGCGCATTCGGTGGAATTTCTGGAATGGCGCGGCGGGCAAAGCTCCGGCAGCCAGGGCGCCGCAAGCGCAGCGCCGGCGGCGGAAGGATTGCCTGCCGGCGGCGGTTCTTTCGGGCCGGATATTTATCCTGACGATGACGTTCCGTTTTGAAAAGGGAGGTAAAAAAATTGGTTCGCGATAAAAATAAAAACAGACGGGTCAGAAGAAAAGTTTGCAATTTCTGCGCCGATAAAGTAGAGAATATTGATTATAAGGATTTAAGCCGTCTGCGCCGCTATATTACCGAGCGCGGAAAGATATTGCCGCGCCGTATTTCAGGCTGTTGCGCCAAACACCAGCGGCGGCTTACCACGGCGATAAAGCGTGCGAGAAACATCGCTCTTTTACCGTTTACCATGGAATAGTAAAACTTTACGCGATCATCCCGCAGCGCGTCCGACGTTGTGGGATTTTTGCTTGCCAAAGGTTTTCGCGCAGGAATATCGGCGGCGTATAACGAATTTAAAATAGTTACAGGTGTTTTCAAAAAGCGGCGCGGCGACATCCGCCCGGAGGTGTGAAAATGTTCAGTAAAGGTTCTCCCTGGCGGGAAATTTTCCCGTCGGTAGGTGTTGTTTTAGTTTTGGCTGCTGTTTTGGCCTTTTTCGCCCCATGGGCGGCGTTATTTTTGGCGGCGGCGGCCGTCGGCGTGTCCTTCTGGAGCGCCAAGAACCGTCAAAAGCAAGCACAGATGCTGCTGGCGCGGCGTATTGACGAATTGACCGCCAGCATGGAGCAAGCCGATTTTTTTGCCCTGTCGGAGCTGCCCATAGCGATAGCGGCGTTTGACGGCAAAGGCTGGGCGCGCTGGCGCAATAAAGCGTGCGAAAGCTGGTTTCCCTGCGACCAGGCCCTGCTTGATGTGGAGCATATACTGCCAGGGCTTTCCCTTGAAAAATTTGAGCAGGAAAAGGGAGACGTGCCTTACGCGCGCGAGGGGAAAAACTACCATATTATGTACCGCAGCGCTTTTTTGGGCGAAGACGGCCAGGATCGCCTGCTGCTTCTTTATATAACCGATATTACGCAATATGAAAACATGAAGAAAAAATTTGACGACAGCCGCCTGGCGGTCGCGTATCTGCAGTTTGACAATTATAACAACGTCCTGAAAGGGCTAAGCGACAGCCAGAGGGAAAACCTGAAAGCCGAGGTAAACAAACTGGCCGGCGCCTGGGTGGACGAGATAAAAGGCGTTTACCGCCAGTACAGCGAAGATATGTACTTTATTGTCATGCACCGCAAGTCCTTGGAAGAGGCCATAAACAAAAAGTTCGACATACTCGACCGGTTCCGCGGGATAAAAATGGGCAACAAGCTGCCGGTTACTTTCAGCATCGGCGTATCCTGCGCCGACGGGGAAATCGCCGCTGTCGGGGAAAAGGCCCAATCCTGCCTTGATATGGCGCTTGGCCGCGGCGGGGATCAGGCGGCCGTGTCTTTTGACGGCAACATTCTTTTTTTCGGCGGCATGACGATGGCGCAGGAGAAGAATACCCGGGTGGGGGCGCGCAGCGCCGCGCACGTCATCAGGGAGCTTATGGCCAACGCGGAAACTGTTTTCGTGGCCGGACATGTAAACGAAGATTTCGATTCGATCGGGGCGGCCATCGGCGTTGCGAAAATGGCCATGATCGTGAAAAAGCCTGTGCGCATCATCAATAGCGAGCAAGGCCTTTCCCTGGTCAAATTCCGGGAACTGGCGGCAGGTTATGAGGAATATAAAAATATCCTCATAACCGATGAGGAAGCCATAAAATTATCCGCGAAAGGCGCCCTGCTCATACTCGTCGATCATCACCGGCCGATGCTCTGCGCCGCCCCCGGCCTTTTGCGGCGGCTGAAAAACAAGGTCGTCATCGACCATCACCGGCGCTCGGAAGACTTTATTTCCGACGCGACCTTTCTTTATCAGGAACCGGTGGCGTCTTCCACTTCCGAATTGGTTACCGAGCTTATTACTTATTTTTCCGACAATGTGGAATTTAACCGTTTGGAAGCCAGTATGCTTTACGCCGGAATTTTGGTCGATTCGAAAAATTTCGCCGTGCAAACCGGCGCGCGCACTTTTGAAGCAGCCGCCGTCCTGCGCACGGCCGGCGCCGACCCGCACATGGTGCGCCAACTTTTCAGCGAAGATATAGAGTTGGTGAAGTGCCGGGCCAGACTATACGGCGATATGAAGATACTTGAAGGCGGCGTCGCCATAACTTCCGGCGTTTTGCCGCCGGAAGGCCAGTCGTCGCTCGCGGTCGCCCAGGTAGCCGACGGTATGCTCAACATGGAAGGAGTAAAAAGCAGTTTCGTCTTGGGCCAGATGGGCGAAGAAGTAATCGTCAGCGCGCGCTCGGCCGGCCGGGTGAACGTACAGCTGATTATGGAAGAACTGGGCGGCGGCGGCCACCAGACGGTAGCCGGCGTCAAGATAAAAAAGGCGAACATTGACGAACTTAAAGCGCAGATTATCGAATTAGTCAAAAAACAGATGGAGGAGA
>JAISPA010000208.1 GCA_031275255.1 Acidaminococcales bacterium
GCCGGCCGCCGCCGCCCGCCACAGGGCGTTTTCTTCTTCCGGCGGCAATATTTTTACTTTTCTGATTTCCTCTATGTACTGTTTCAGCATAGCGATCCTCTTTTTTTAAAATGACATTCGGTATTCCAACCCATAGTACATTTTTTTCTGGTCGTCGACCGCGACTCCCAGCCTTAAACGCCGGCTGATGTCATATTGCACGGCTAACCTTGATTCGTCGTAGTTAAAGCTGCCGGTATAGCTTAAAAGCAAACGATCGGTCAGATATTTGCCGGCGTAAAAATTATACTGCTCCCGGCTCTCCCGGCTGACTTCACTGCGCAGCATGGATTCGGCCAGCATACCGGTGCCGGCGCTGAGCGCCCCCTGGTATATACGCAGTTCATCCAGGATTTTGACGTCGCGCAGAAAATCTTCCACATTGCCGAACAGGGTCATCTGTAACCCGGCCGAAAGCAGCCCGCTCATGTCGTCTCTGGTCATACTGCTGCTGCTGCCGGCGGTTTTCAAAGTTATAAGCCGGAAAATTTCCTGCTGCGACAGCGGCGGGTCGGAATAAAGTTTCACATCCATCTCGGTCAGCGGTCCGGTTACGCCGACGCCGATGTCCACCGCGCTCACCCTGCTGCGCGCGTTCAAGGCTATGTGGGGAATGATCGAACCGGGAAGCGGAAAAGCCGCCGTGGCCGAATCCACTTTAAAAGGCGAGCCCAGATACTTGATCGTGCCCCTCTTCACTTTAACCATACCGCTTATATTGGGAAAAACCGTGCTGCCGGTTATGTGCAAATTCCCCTCTAACAGCATATCATAAAGATATTTATTATACAACCTTACTTTTTCGCCTGTGCGGATATTGACGTCAAGCCCAAGATTGCTTGTACCCTGGCTCAGTTCCGGCACAACCGGCAAATTGACCAGGATATTTTCCAAAAATATATTGCCTTTGACAAAAGGCCTGGCCCTGTTTCGGAAGGTATGCGGCGTGATTGCAAAATCACAGGTTACCGGCCCGGTGAATATCTCCGAGGCAATGTCCAATTTATCGGCTTTCAGTTCCAGCTTATAGTCCGAACCGATAAAACCGCTCAAATCAATGCTGCCGGCGGCGTGTACGCCGCCTTTGCCCATAACGGCGGAGAAATTTTCCAGTATGATTTTGTCGCCGGCAAAATTGACGGCCATGTTTATTTTATCAAGCGGATTGTATAGATGCTTAAATTTCAATATCCCTTCGTTTATCGCAAAATTGCCGTAAAAGCGCGGTTCTTCCAGCGTACCTTTGACGCTGACCCGGCCCCCGGTCTTGCCGGAACCCCATTCGGTCTGACCGGTGAATATATTGGGAATAATACTGAGATCGGATTCGTTCAGTTCAATCACCAAATCAAGCTGGCTGTCCTTATTTACACGCCGCTCGGACGAGAGGAGCAAATCAAGCGGCGCTCTGCCGTAAACGCTTACTTTATGGGCGTCTTTGGCGATGAACAGCTGATTGAGCGTTAAGACCCCGTCTTTTATGTTGAACAGTCCGTATAAGTTGTCAAAGGAAACATTTTCCACGCTGCCGGGCGAAATTTGCACGGAAGCGGAAATTCCCGGGTTTTGCGCGCTGCCGCCCGCCTGAACGAGAAAATTCAGCTTGCCCTGAAAATCCACCGGCTTTTGCATAAAAGCCGTAAGGATGGAGGCGTCCACGTCATTGCCGCCCAACTCCAGTTCCAGTCCGCCGCCGCGCAGGTCGGCTTCCCCTTGCCCGGCAATCCTGCCCTCACCCTGGCGCGCATCGAATTTGCGCACGGTGATTTTTCCCTGGCTCATATTAAGGTCAAGATCAACGGTTTCAAAGGGAACGCCTCTTATCCGCCCGCCGTTCACCTCTGCGCGCAAAGTAACGCCCGTCCTTCTTCCGCCGGGATTCATTTCCAGGTACCCGTCCAGCAACCCGTCTATATCAAGGTTATAACCCGCCGCTGTCAGCAGCGATTTTATATTGCCGTTTTTTATCTCCATATAACAGTGCGCAAAGAATTCGTTGAAATTTATTCCGGCGTCCAGGCTGTACTCGCCCCCGCCGCTGCTAAAATTCACCATGACGTAGTTATCCAGCCCGGCATCGCTGAAAGCGGTTCCTTGCAGGTTGTTTAATTCTTCGCCGTTCACCTTTACGGTGTCGGCTTTTATTTCGCCGCTGAATACCGGCCGGACGATGTTGCCGTTCAGCGTCCCTTTCAGAACGACGCCGCCGTTTAACCTGATTCCTTCGTATTGCGGCAGGTTTTCCAGCCGGATGTTGTCGCCGCGAAAGTCAAAACTGATGTTTCCGTCAAGATCGGCGCGTCCGTCGAAAAATACGCCTGTCTGCATGAATTTTAAATTGAAATCCCGGAAACGGACGGCTTTATTCGCGTAAGAATAGCGCCCGCTTACTTTTTCCACAAAATAGTCGCGAAAACTTGCTTCATGAATCAATATCTCTCCCGATATTTCCGGCGCATCCGCGGCGCCGCGGATAACCGCCAGGCTGTCCATATTGCCGGTTATTTTCTCCTCCGGCAGCGCAAAGGCCGCTATATGTTCCAGCCGCACGTCTTTTGAGGTCAATTTAAGGTCAAAACGGGGAACGGCGGCGTTCAGGTCTATACTGCCCCGGGCAAAGTGGAGACCGTAGTCCATTTTCAAAAGCAGGTTGTTTACGCCGATTATTTTGTCCGCAAAGGTTATGTCGCCGGTCAGGGCGGTAAAAGGCTGTTTGGCCACAACGCCGCCGCCCGCTTCTACTCTGGCCTCGCCGCTCGGATTGGTCCAGCCGCCGCGCAAAGACCCTCTTATATTCAAGCCGCCTTGCCCTTCTGCCCCGGCCAGGGATGCCAGTTCCCCGATCGGCAAGTTGCCGGCGGCAAAATCAATGCCCGGTTTTTTGCCGGCCAGTACGCCGTAAGCGTTGAAATAACCCTGCCCGACCAGCCCGGAGGCGTATTGCAGCACGGTATCGCCGTCAGCCTGTTCAAGACAGACGTTCAGGTTTTTTATTGCCAGGGAGCGCACGCCGATCCTGTCGGCGGAAATTACCGCCGCCGCCCGCAGTCCGTCCCAAGACGGTCGGCCGTAGAAAATCGCCTGCCCGTTTATTTTGCCGGAAAAATCAGCCCTTTCCGTTATCTTTGCCAAGTCCGCGCCCGATATTTTTGCCTCCCCCGCCACAAATCCGCCCGCATGATCATATTCCCCGGAAAAATCGGCTGTGCCGCCGAAAACGCCCAACCGGGCGTTGTTTATAAGAAGGCGGCTGTCCTGATAGGAAAAATCCGCTTTCCCGCCGCGCAAAACAATCCGCCCGGTCTGCGCTTCGGTAAAAGCCGCCCGGCCTTTGGCCCTGAGTTTGTCAAGTTTTGGCCCGATCGGGCCGTCCAGCGCCGCAAAAACCGATAGATCGCCTTGCCACAGGTTCGCCGGCAATATTTCCCCCGGGTCAAATTTCGCGGCGGCAAGGGTCAGGTTTTCCGCCTGAGGTTCGGCGCCTTGAAACAAGAGTCCGCCGGAGACGGAAAATTCCTGTCCGTTGACGGCCGCTTTAAAGTCGTAAAAATCCAGTTTGTTGTCTCGCGCCCGCAACCCGCCGCTCAAAACGACCGCCAAATCACGGCCGGCAAAGGTTTGTACTCCGGA
>JAISPA010000214.1 GCA_031275255.1 Acidaminococcales bacterium
GCGACAGTTTGCGGCAGGCTTTTTCGGGGTTTGCGCCGGCGGCGGTCGCCCTTTATGACGAAAAGGACGTCGAGCGGCTGCTCGCCGATCCGGGCGTCATCCGCAACCGGCTGAAAATACGGGCGATCGTCGCCAACGCCCGGGCGTTCCTCGCCGCGCAGGCGGCTTACGGCAGTTTTTCCGCTTATATCTGGGGCTTTACCGGCGGCGTTACATTAAAAAACCATTGGCGGGATACAGCCGAAGTTCCCGCCCGGACGGAAATTTCCGATAAAATGAGCAGGGATTTGAAAAAGCGGGGGTTTAAGTTCACCGGCTCCGTAGTCTGTTATGCTTTTATGCAGGCGGTGGGGATGGTAAACGATCATGTCGCCGGCTGTTTTTTGTATGGCGATGACCTGGCGGCCGCGCCGCCGGACGGCGTTTTGCGCTGAACGCGGACGCGCGGCCGAAAAGAGGAGGTTTAAAATGCGCGGATTTTTGACGGTGTTTTTTTTAATATGGTTTATGATCCTGCCGGGGGCGGCGGCGGCCGAACCTGCCGGCAATCCTCCCGATCTGGCGGCGCTGCTCGGCTTTTACCAGTCGGAAGGGGAGAGCCTTCTCGTCCGCGAGCGCGAAGGCGCGCTGGAACTGTTGTACGCGGTAAGCCGGAATGATTATGCTTTCAACCGCTGCAACATCCTGCAAATGGTGAAAATCCGCTACGACGAATACAGCGTCATTGCGGCCAGCCCGCGCGACTACCGCCTGACGATGGCGGCCAAGTTCGAGCGCGGCCGCGACGGGCGCGGCATCACCCTGGTCATTGACAAAAGGCGGTTCGGCAGGGTGTTCGTGCCCAATGAAAAGGGCGGCGAAGTTTTCCGGCTTTCTTTGCCGCAGCCGCTGGAAGTAATGCGCCGCGCCGCCCTGGCGGCGGAAATGCCCCGGCAGGGCGATGATTTGCCGGCGGCGGAATTGGTGGAGATAACGGCTGTCGACCCTGCCATCAAAACCGCGCTCGTGTACGCCACGGACGGCAACGCTGTCGGCGCGCCCGTTTATGAACAGGGACGCGCTTTTTTGGACGCCGCCGCCGCGCGCGCGCTGTCAAGAGTAAACAGGCAGATTAGCGCCCACGGGTACGGCCTGCTCGTCTGGGACGCTTATCGTCCCTGGTATATAACCAAACTGCTCCATGACATACTGCCGCCTGACAAAAAGTACATGCTGGAAGCGCCGGAGACCGGCTCGCCTTATAACCGCGGGCTGTCGGTAAGTGTGTCGCTCTACAGCCTGGCGACCGGGGAAGAGATTGCCATGATCACGGGTCTTGACGAGCCTTCGCCGCGCGCTTACAGCAAGTTTCAGGGCGGCGGCGAATTGGAGCGGTACCGGCGCGATCTTTTGCGCTTTTTCATGCAAAGTGAAGGGTTCAGCGGCGTGGAACATGAATGGTGGCATTTTGACTATAAAGATTTTGGCAAATACCGGCTGCTCAACAAACCGTTCGCGCAGCTGCCGTAAAAAATACGCCGGGTGGAGGCCAGCATGTTATTAGTAAAAGAATTTGAATTTGACAGCGCGCATTTTTTGCCGGAATATAAAGGCAAGTGCGAATCACTGCACGGGCATACCTATAAACTGGTGGTAAAACTCAAAGGGTCTCCCGCCCGTGACGGGATGATCATGGATTTTGCCGAGTTGAAAAACATTGTTACGGAAAAGGTCATCGACCGGATCGACCATACTTGTCTCAACGATTTGCTGCCGCAGCCGTCGGCGGAAAACATCGCGGCCTGGCTCTGGAATGTCCTAGCCGGCGTCCTGCGCCGCGACAATTGCGCCCTGTACGAGATAGAGCTTTGGGAGACGAGAACAAGCGGAGTGGTTTACAGGGGTGAGCCTTTATGAAAGACGTACAGGGAGAAAAAGACAGCCGCAAAGTGCCGCTCAAACATGTCGGCATACGCGAGCTGCATTGGCCGCTGCGCTTAAAGGACCGCGACCGCGGCGAACAGAGTACGGTGGGCAAACTGTCGCTGGCCGTCGACCTGCCGCACGACGCGCGGGGAACGCACATGAGCCGTTTGGTCGAGTGTTTGCAGGATGTTGAGGTCATATCAAGCCAAAATATCGAATCAATACTGGACGGCCTGAAAAGGCGGCTGGGCGCCGAAAGAGCCATGATGGACGTGGAATTTCCCTATTTTATTTACAAAAAGGCGCCGGTCAGCGGGCTGTGTGCTCCGCTGGATATTTACTGCGGCTATCACGCGGAAAAGACCGGCGAGTACGTTCTCAGGCTGCGCGTGGATACGCCGATTATCACGTTATGTCCGTGTTCCAAAGAAATCAGCTGCTTCGGCGCGCACAATCAGCGGGCGACCGCCCGTATCGAGGTGGAAGCCAAAGGGCGCGTGTGGTTCGAGGAAATCGCCGAAATAGCCGCTGCCGGCGGCAGCAGTCAGATATATTCGCTGCTGAAGCGGCCGGACGAGAAAGCCATCACCGAAGAAGCGTATGAAAACCCGCGTTTCGTCGAAGACGCGGTACGCGAGATCGCCCTCCGGCTGGAGCGGCATCCGCGCGTCGTCTGGTACCGGGTGGAGGTGGACAGCCTGGAAAGCATACACAACCACAACGCTTTTGCCTGCGTGGAGAAAGGGTGGCTGACGTGATATTGCCGGTAAGCGCCTCCGCGCTTGAAGAAGAATTGCAAAGGATCGGCGTGCATCCGGGCAGTTTGCCGATCTTTCGCGCCCGCGCGGCCATAATGCCTTTAAAACTTTACGGCGTAAGAACGCCCGCCGCCAACATCCTGAAGCAGGAGCTTCTGGGGGGGGGGGCGGACTGCGCCGTTCACCGCGACTGCGTGAGCGGCCGGACGGAAAAAACGGACGTGCTGCTTTTGGGTACTTTAAAAGCGTATCGGGAACTTTTGCGCAAAATCACGCCCATGCCGTTTTTCGGCCTGCCGGAAATCGCGGGCGAGCTCAGGGATTACCTAGAAAGGCCCGGGCCGCGCACGCGTCTGGCGGGCGGGCGGGAGCTTGATTACAGCCGCGTCCTGGTAATGGGCATCGTCAATGTTACCGGCGATTCTTTTTACGCGGCGTCGCGGACGCCGGGCGCCGAGGGCGCGGCGGCCGCCGCCGGGCGCATGTTGGATGAAGGGGCGGACATAATCGACGTCGGCGCGGAATCCACCCGCCCCGGCGCCCGGCCGGCCAGTCTGGAGGACGAACTGGAAAGACTGATCCCCGCCATACGGGCAATCAAAAAGCGCTTTCCCTATAGCGTGGTGTCCGCGGACACTTACCGGGCCGCTGTCGCTCGCGCCGCCATAGACGAAGGCGCCGACATCATCAACGACATAACAGGCGCGGCAGCCCCTGAGATGATCCGGCTCGTCGCCGGCCGCGGCGTTCCCGTCGTCATCACGCACATGCGGGGAGTGCCGGAAACCATGCAGGAGAGTCCGGCCTATGACGACGTAGTCCGCGAGGTCTTTGCGTTTCTGGCGGAGCGCGGCGCGGCGCTCGCCGGCGCCGGCGTCGGCCGGGAAAAGATAATCGTCGATCCCGGCATCGGGTTTGGCAAAACAACCGGAAACAATCTTGAACTTTTACGCCGGCTGAACGAGCTTACCGGCCTGGGTTACCCGGTCCTGCTCGCCGCCTCGCGCAAGACGGTAATCGGCGAAACTTTGGGCGGCCTCGAGCCGGAGGAGCGCCTGGAGGGGACTGTCGCCCTCAGCTGTCAGGCGGTGATGGCGGGCGCCGGTATGGTGAGGGTGCACGATGTGAAAGAAAACGTGCGGGCGATCAGAATGCTGGAGGCGGTGCGCTGATGGCCCTGGCGTATATAGGCTGCGGCGCCAATCTCGGCGAACGGGAGCGGCAAATAAAGGACGCGCTTCAAAGAATGAGCGCGTTTGGCATAAAGGTGGAAAAAGTATCTTCATTTATGGAGAGCGCGCCTTACGGTCCCGTTGACCAGCCGGATTTTATCAACGCCGTCTGCCTTGTCTCAACCGATCTTTCGCCCGGGGAGCTGCTGGCGGCGCTCAAAAGGATAGAGCGGGACATGGACCGCCTGCCCGCCGCGCGCTGGGGGCCGCGCAACATAGACCTTGACATTTTGCTGTATGATAAAATAATATTAGATAACGGCGATCTTACCATTCCGCATAAAGATCTGCTGAACAGACCTTTCGCGCTGCTGCCGCTGATCCAACTGGCGGGGGAAGGTTTTGTGCATCCCGTCAGCGGGCTTTCCTTAAAAGAACATCTGGCGGCGCTGGAAACAAGAGAAAAATACCATAGTACCCCGTAACACCTGAAAGTTTACTAAACGCCGGTCTTTTTCCCGCCGGGAGGTGTTGCAAAGCCTCGCCGAACCTTTGAAAGCCATGGAAGGCCAAATGCAGAATGCGCCACGAAAGGCAAACATTCTGCGTGGTTCGCCTGCATTTTGCGCCTTGCCCGGCGAAAAAATCCCCGCCGTTCGCTGACAACCTTTAGGCATTACAAGGTACTGAAAAGAGAGAGACGCCTTGAAACAACTGCAATCGCTGCGCAAACTGCTGGTTTACAGAAACATACTGTCCGATCCCCTGCTCCTGGCCATGCTGGACGCCGAGGGCGGCGGCGGATACGAAACCGCCGGACGGCTTGTCGCCAAAGCGGAAGAGATCGGCTTGTCCGGAGACGTTGTCAAAGAATATATCATTCA
>JAISPA010000055.1 GCA_031275255.1 Acidaminococcales bacterium
TGCAAAGCCAGCGTCAATTCCACTACGCCCAAATTGGAGGCCAAATGTCCGCCGGTTTGGGAAACGGTAGCGATGATAAACTCCCGTATCTCCCTGGCCAGTTGAGGTAAAAGCGCCGCGTCCAATTCTTTTAAAGCGCGCGGGTCATTGATTTTGTCCAACAAATTCATGTATATTCACCTTTGATTGCCTTGCATATTCTAATTTTAATGCGCAAGTCGGGTATTATTATACCAGCAAACAAGACTTTTGTCGAATAAAAAAATCAGGCGGCCGCTTTGAAACCGCCGTGGGAAAAAACGGGAGGGAAACAGTATGCCGCCGCTCTTTTTTATCAATTTTTCCGTGCGATTAAGTTTTCCGCCAAAAAGCGCAGATAGCCGGCCTCACCGTCAAAAACCGCCAAAGCGAGAACCGCCTTGCCGACATGCGCCCGCGCCAGTTTTTCAGCTTGTTCCAAGCCAAAAGCCGACACATAAGTGATTTTATTTTTACGCGCGTCGCTGCCGGCCTTTTTGCCCATGGCGGCAGGGTCGCCCGTAACGTCGAGAATATCGTCGGTGATCTGAAAAGCCAGGCCAAAATTACCGGCGTAATCTTTAAGCGCCGCCAGCTGTCCGTCCGGCGCGCCGGCCAACATCCCGCCCGCAAGTACGGCCGCGCGGAAAAGCGCGCCGGTTTTCGCCCTGTGCATCTTTTGGAGTTCCTCGAGCGAAAGATTTTTCCCCGCCGTTTGTTCCGCCTCAATATCTATCGTCTGGCCTCCTACCATGCCTTCGGGACCCGCGCAAAAAGCAATTTCCTTTACTGTTTTTACCAATACATCCTGCGGCACGCCGCCCTGTCCGAGCATTACCTCAAAGGCCCAGGCCAAAAGCGCGTCCCCGGCGAGTATGGCTTTGGCTTCGCCGAAAACTTTATGGCAGGCCAGCCGGCCCCGCCGGTAATCGTCGTCGTCCATCGCCGGCAAATCATCGTGAATCAAAGAATAAGCGTGAATCATCTCCAGGCCGCAGGCCACAGGCAAAAAACGAGCGGAATCAGCGCCCGCGGCCTCGGCCGCCGCCATCAAGAGCAGCGGGCGCAGCCGTTTGCCGCCGGCGAGCAGGCTGTAACGCACCGCTTCGGTTATATCCGATAAACTTTCGCCGCCGGTTACTTCAGCAAGATATTCATCGACAAGCCGGCGCCGGCTTGGGAAAAAATCTTCACAGCGTGTATTCATGACTCGGACAAATCCAACGGCCGCAAGGCGAATTCCCCTTTGGAATCCTCCACGATCTTTTGCACTTCTTGCTGTACGGCGGTAAGTTTGCCGCTGCATACACCGGCCAATTCCACGCCTGTGCGAAAAAATTCAAGCGCCTCTTCAAGAGTAAGTTCATCGCCCTCCAGCTTTTGCACAATATCTTCCAGCCGTCCGAGCGCTTCCTCGAAGGAAAATTCTTCAGGGGCGTTCTTCTTTTTGGGCATTGCCAACACCGGCTTTTGCTTTTTTTGCCCGCACCTGGGAATATATCTCGCCGCAATGCAGCCGCGTTCTCAGCATGTCGCCGCAGGCAACCTTATCCATATTTTTTATCAGCTCGCCCTTTTCATCGGTCGTAACGCCGTAACCGCGCGCAAGTACAGCCAAAGGGCTCAGGCTGTCCAATTTCCCCGTCAGCGCCCGCAAATTACGCTCCTCACTTTGCGTTTTTCTCGTCATATTCATCCGCAGTTCTTCATAAAGTTTATCAACGGTTTGCGCCCGCGCCGCGAAAAGCGTCTCCGGCCGCCTGAATACGCGCGTATTCAGGCAATGCCGGATGTGAGCGTCCAGTTTGTCGATACGCGCCTTTATTACCCGCGCCATGCGCTGCCGCTGGCTGCCGATAACGGCCAGCAAAGCCTGCCGGTCGGGGACGGCTAATTCCGCCGCCTGTGAAGGAGTGGCCGCCCGCACGTCGGCGGCAAAATCGCAAAGGGTCACGTCTGTTTCATGCCCCACCGCCGAAACGACCGGCAGGTCAGACTCGGCAACCGCGCGCACCACCCGCTCGTCATTAAACGCCCACAATTCTTCTATTGAGCCGCCGCCGCGCCCTATGATCAAAACGTCGGCAATTTTCCACTCGTTCATTTTATAAAGGGCGTGCGCCAACTCGGCCGGCGCTTCCGCCCCCTGCACCCTTACCGGGAAAAATACCAGCCTGACTGCCGGATTGCGCTTTCCCGCCACCGTTATCACATCGTGGAGCACGGCGCCGGCGGAAGAAGTTATCACCCCGATCGCGGCCGGAAAAGGCGGCAGTTTCTTCTTCCGCTCCAGATCAAACACCCCTTCTTCCTGGAGTTTCCGCCGCAATTCTTCATAGGCGGCCATCAAGTCCCCCGCGCCGTCGGCGAAAAGATTGTCAACGTACAGCTGGTACACGCCGTCGCGTTCATACAGATCTATCCGGCCGCTGGCGACGGCCATCCGGCCGTTCTCCGGCTTGAACCGCAAAAGCGCCGCGCGGGCGCGGAACATCACCGCTTTCAACAAACTTTTTCCATCTTTCAGGGTAAAATAACAATGCCCCGAATCGTAGCGCTTGAAATTGGATATTTCCCCCCGCACCTGTATTCTCTGCAAAGCGGGAAGGGCGGCAAAAGCCGATTTTATAAGGCCGTTTACTTCACTTACCGAATACACTCCGGGCATTTTAAATCTTTATCCTCCTTCGTTTAAAGCCACGACGGCGCAGCCGGCGGCATTGTCCCGGCAAAACTCCGGCAGCGGAAAATAAACGCCGATCCCGGCTTTAGCCATTTTTTCCGTCACATAGCCGCGTATGAAAAGATTGGAAGCTACCCCGCCCACCAAAAGCGCCTCGCGGCAATGACTGTGCGCGCAGGCGTTTTGTATGATCCTGGCAAAGCTCTCGGCCAGCGCCGTCTGTATTCCGGCCGCCAGGGAACGCCGGTCGGCGCCTTTTTGCAACAGCCGCCGGCTGGCGGAAAAGGGGCCGGAATAACTGACGCAAAGCCCGTTTACCGCCACCGGCATTTCAAGCACGCCGTCCGCTTCCGCCGCCAACGCCTCCAGCGACCGGCCGGCCGGGAAAGTCAATCCCATATCCGCGCCTATCCGGTCGATATATTGCCCGGCGTTGAGGTCGCCGCTGCCGCCGATCTCCGCGATTGACAGCCTCTTTCCCCGCCGCTCGGCCAAAATGAGATCGGTGGTGCCGCCGGAAACATGCAGTACAATAAAACACGCGCCCTGCGGAGCGCCCGCCGACCACAGACCGGCCTCTATATGATTTTCCTGGTGGCTGACCCGGTATAATTTTACCCCCAATGCCGAAGCTAGGGAGCGAGCCACCGCCACGCCGGCGGTAAACGCCGGCATGTAGGAATTTACCAACGGCCGCGGCTTTTCTGATACGGCGATCGCTTTCAGGCGCACCGCCCTTTCGGTAAAAATTTCCTCAAGCAAAAAAGGCAGGTTTTTTATATGCTGAAAAACCATCTCCGCTTGCCGCAATCCCCGTTTATCGGGTTTTACGGCAAGCGGCGACCGTTTATCGGCCAAAAGCGCGCCGGAACAATCAAAGAGCGCGGCGGAGGTAGTATAACAGCTTGTATCAATTCCCAGAAACATCCGCGCACGCTTTTTCCCTGTTTAACGTTTTAACCATATTGCCCAATATCCCATTGATAAAACGCGGCGAATCATCATCGCCGTAAATTTTCGCTATTTCCACCGCCTCGTTTATCGCGACGCCGGGATCAATCCGTTCGTCGGAAAAATAAATTTCATAAATACAAATGCGCAGTATGGTAAGATCCACGCCGGCGATTCGCGAAATGTCCCAATCGATGGCGTATTTTGCAACCAATTGGGTTATGTCCTTTTTGCAACGGTCAACCCCGGCAGCCAAAGCGGCTGCATAATCAATACTGCTTTCCTCCGCGCCGTCCGCGTATTCTTCCCGCACGGCCGCAAAAGCCTCTTTTCGGTCAATCGGCGAAAATTCCATTTGAAAAAGCGTCTGTAAAGCCATTTCCCTGGCCAGACGGCGGCTCATAAATACTCCCTTCTCATTTGTGGTAGCCCGGCGGCAGAATCCTGTCCAAAAGCTCCAGCAAATCTTCCTTATTGTCAACTTTCCCGCCCAATATATAGCCGCCCGCCATTAAGGCGAGCAGAAAGACCGTTTTTAAAAAACCAAGGACGAGAAACATAATCCCGATGACCAGCGCAAGGGCAACGCCGGTTATGCGGCCCCGGTGCGTCTGCCAAAGAGCCGCGAAAAATTCTTTCACGCCAGCCACATAATCACCGCCAAAAGATTATTTTTCTTTCGCATCATAAGAAATCGTATTGAAAAAAATGTCAACTTCGGAAACTTCACGCCCGATCGTTTCCCGTACGCTGTTTTTTACCTTTTCCCTTATCAGCCTGCTTGTCTCCGGTACGTTCATCTCCGGCAGCACGCCCGCGGTCATCTTTATATGCAAATCATCATTTCCCGCGGCAATCCGCGCTTTCACATTGTGCACTCCCCTGACCTGCGCGGCGGATTTTTCGACAAACTTTCTGACGGCGGACATACTTATCCTGACCGTTCCGCCGTCGCTTATGCGCACGATCAAATCCTTTGGCCCGCCGCCGCCTACGCCGGCGATGAGCAGCCGAATGCTGATTAAAAACAATAAAACGGCGGCGGCCGTAAGCTCCCAGCGGCCATGAAGCATTGTGAGCTGGTTAAGAACAAGCTCAAAGGGAAACAACCCCACCGCAAAACAAATTAGCATCAGAGAAACTACAGCCAGAAACAAAGTATAAAAAGCCAAAACAATCCTGTCGGCTATGCGCATGGCTTTTCCCCCTATTCAATGATGTCTTTATTCTGATTTTCTTTTATTTTATCAATATTAGTGATGCCTTGCACATGTATGTTGATTTCCACGACTTTCAGGCCGCTCATGTTCTCAATGGCCTCCTTCACCTTTTCTTGTATTTTTACCGCCGTAGCCGGAATATTTATACCATACTCCAGAACAACGTACAGGTCAACCGAAACCTCCTTGTCGCCAATGCGCGTCTTTACTCCTTTTGACAGGTTCTTCTTGCCCAAAAGCTCGGCGATCCCGCCTACAAGTCCGCCGCTCATACCGGCCACTCCCGGTACTTCAGTCGCCGCCAGACCCGCAATTATATTTACTACTTCATCGGCAATGCGCACCGCCCCCGGATCGTCGTCCGCAAACGGAATCGGCGTGTTAGGATCGCTCACAACAGAGGCCTCCTTTTATAAAAATTTTTTTTATATTATACCATAAAAACCAGGCAAAAAATAAACGGGTGTGCAAAAACTTATACCGCCCCCGGTTAAAACACGGACAAGATTTACGATCTGCCTTGCCGCCCTGCGAAGCGTAACCCACAGGCGGACCCGGAATGTCCGGCGAGGGCCCGCAACAAAGCAGTATGGCAAAGCAGCCGCAAAGATGCCATGATTTTAACCGGGGAACAGTATTGTCTCTGACGCAAACCCCGGAGTTTTCGCTATAACTGCAATTATTTCCTGTACCCACGCGACCCGCGCCGGTAAGCCGTTGCGGGGCTTTGGCCGCAAACGGATTTTACTACTGTAACTATATCAGAGCGTATTCATTTATCGCCGCCGGCGGCGAGCACCTTGCCGGCCAGCCCGGAAAACGGCATGGATTGCAGCCATATTTTGCCCGGCCCCGTAATGGTGGTAAGAAACAAACCTTCGCCGCCGAAAAACATGTTTTTAAAACCTTTCACCATTTGCACGTCAAGGTCGACCGTGCTTTCGCACATGGCCAGATGCCCCGGATCCACAATCATTTTCTGGCCGGGCTTGAGCTGATATTCCGTAACGGAACCGTCCATCTCGACAAAAGCCAGGCCGGGGCCGGTAATTTTCTGCATGACAAAGCCCTCGCCGCCAAAAAAACCAAAGCCGATCTTTTTCTTTAAATGAGCGGCGAGGGTAACCGACCGCTCCGCGACCAGAAAAGCGTCCTTTTGGCAAATTATGCTTTCGCCCCCCGCCAGGCTGAGTGCCTTTATTTCACCGGGAAATCCGGATGCGAAAGCTATTTCGCCTTCGCTTTGCGCCGCATAGGTCGTCAAAAACAAAGATTCTCCCGCCATCTTCCTGGCAAACCCGCCTAAAAGGCCGCCCTCCATATTAGTGGACATTTTGAATACGTCATCCATCCACGTCATGCCGCCTACTTGCGTATAGACCTCCTCTCCTTTTTCCAAAGTACAAAGCACGGCCGGCAAATTTCCTCCCACTATCTGGTATTTCATTTGCAATATGCCCCTTTCGTTTATATTTTTGCAATTAGTAAAACAATATTGCAAATACACTGCCAATTTTTTCGCATGAATCGGCACACCGCCGGCCGTTCCCCTGCGGGCAGGAATGCCATGCCCGTTATGGTTACCGCGTCTGGCGCCGCGCCGGGCGCAAATCATCTCGCAAATCTTATCCGTGTTTTACCGGGGAACAGTATTATACATGCTTTATCATAGCGGCTTCGTCACAATAAGGGTATTTAGGGCAATACACACATTCTTTCCAGACTTTTTGCGGCAACGAGTCGTTAGGCACCTGCCGGTACCCGCACTTGCCGAAAAACCCGGGCTGATAGGTAAGAGCAAAAAAAGTCTCTACGCCCAGCTGCCGGCCGCCTGTTTCCAGGCGGGAGACGATCTCTCGCCCGATGTTTTGCTTTTTGTGTTCATTGACAACGGCGAGCGAACGCACTTCGGCAAGTTTATCCCAAACCATATGCAGAGCGCCGACACCCACTACCTTGTCCGCGTCCACCGCCACTATATAATCTCTGAGGTTTTCGTAAATACTGTTGCGCGAACGCGATAACATAAGCCCGGCGGCGGCGTACCCGTTCAGCAGCTCGTGCAGCGCCTCCACATCGGCAAAATTTGCCCCTCTGTATTGTACCATTGTTTATTCACCAATTATCTGTATTTTTATTGTTTTTACCGCCTGCTTCTCCCAGGAACGTTTGTATTGCGCTTCAAGATAAGCTTCGCCGGAAGCGGCGACGCCAAAAATCAGCATATCCCAGCCGCCCGCCCCGATACTTCGTTCCGCGGCTTTCGGGCTGTTCATAAGGTAAGCTGAGTTCATATATTGCAGAACGGGAGAATAGTCATTCTTTTCTATTTGCCAGGAATAACCTGACGTACGGTTTGATTCTAAAAGCAAAACTATTATACCGCCTACGCGGGCGCGCAGCAACTTACCGTCAGCGGCGGCTGTCACGCGGTAGCTGTCAAGATAATACCCGGCCCGGCTAACATTAATCCAGCCGAAAAGTTTCTCGTACCCGATCAATTGTTCAAGGCCACCGGCCGGGCTGATAAAAATCACGCCGCGGCCGGAAAGACCAAACGCCGTATCCGGTCCGGGACGCCAGGCCAAAGATTTTTCCAGAAAGGCAAAAAATTCCTCCGACGGGTTGAATATTTCATTCAAAGCGCAATCGGCGCCGGAAGGCAGATAAATGTTTACACTGCGCGCGGCGGCAAAAACACCGCCGCTTTCAACCCGCAGCAGTATGCTCAAAAAATCGCGCGTATTGGAAACGATTTTGTATGAGTATTCCAACTCCGGTTTGCCCTGTACGGCTTTTTGCAGATCGTCTGCGGCTTTGCGTATGACCGCGTTGATCTTGTCCTGTAAAAGCAAATCGGAGAAACCGTCAGTTTCCGGCAATTCGCCGTAAGCGTTTTCAACTCCCCGGCTGATCACCGTCGCGCCCGGCGCCGCTTCGCATAAAATCGCCGTCATAAAGCAAAAAAAGAACAGAAAAAGACAACCTCTTATTCCCGGCCGTAACATAAGATACCCTTCAATCGCCCGTTTTGGGTTCATGCCGCGGATGCGCGGCGACAGTATTTATCCCTTTGCCGATCGCCATAAGTATGTCAATGCCAAATTGCGTCTGCATCATATCAAGTTTCGCGTAAAGTTTCCCGCGGTCGGTAACTATATACCTGGGCGTAAGATTGTTGAGCGCGATCGCCGCGATGTCCAGACGGCACTGCTCGCATTTGCAAATATCGCCCCGCGCGGCCAGCACTTCGTTCAGTTTGCTGAATACCAGCTTTTCCATATAATTGACAAGTTCCATCATTTTTTATGCCTCCCCATTATTTAAATGTGAACACGCCCTACCTTAAATCACCTGCGTCAACAGTCAAAATTACCCGTTTTTTTTACAATTCGCCCGGCCCGGCAAAGAAAAGACGCGCGGCAAATCACCGCAGGGCGGCCGTTTCCGGCAATCCAAACCCCTGAAATATCGAAAACAGCGTCTGTTTGCGTTCAAATTTTCTGTACTAAAGTTTCGTACATAATTTCCCGGTGCGGCGTTTCCCCAAGCCACAGCTCAAACGACAAAGCGCCTTGCTCAACGAGCATGGCCAGCCCGTTCATACCCCGGCAGCCGCGCAGCCGGGCCTGCCGCAAAAACGCCGTCAGCGGCGGATTGTAAACTGTGTCGGCGGCAAAAGTAGTCAAAGGCACGTCGGTCCAGTAGACCGGCAATGATTTGTCTTTTATCCCGTCCATACCGACCGGCGTGGTATTGACAAGCAAATCCACGTCCCAGTGCGCGCGCCGAAATTCCGGCGAATCCCAGGAATATCCCCTGATAGCCGTAAATTCCCCAAAATCGGCGGCGAATTTTTCCGCCTTGTCGCCCGAACGGGTTCCGATGGTAATGCCGGCGCATTTACCGGCGATCAAAGAGTGGACGATCGCCCTGGCCGCGCCGCCGGCGCCGAAAATAATGGCATTTTTATCCAAAGGATCAAAATGGTGGCGTAAAAGCGCCGCGGTGAACCCGCCGGCATCCGTATTGTACCCGACAAGCCGCCCTTCTTTGGCGACAATAGTATTAACGGCGCCGATCCGCCGCGCGTCGGGATGTATCTCGTCAAGATAGCGCATGACTTTTTCTTTATGCGGTACCGTAACATTCGCTCCGAGAAAATTAAAAGCGCGCAGTCCCGCCACTGCGTCACCCAATTTATCCGGGTCAACCGGCAAGGGCACATAAACGCAGTTAAAGCCGGAATCCCCGAGCGCGGCGTTTTGCATGGCGGGAGAAAGAGAATGTTCCACCGGCCAGCCAATAAGCCCGATGAGTTTTGTGGTTGCTGAAATCATAAGCAGTAAATATCCCTTCGCGCATCCTTCAGCACGCTCATGGCCGAACGGGCTGCGGCGACGGCCGCCGCGTCTATGTCGCCGTAAATTATCTCTTCGTCTTCCGAACCTTCGGCGATAATCTCGCCCATAGGCGAGATTATCGCCGAATGACCGTAAAAATAATCATTTTTAAATTTACCCACACAGTTCACGGCGCACATATAAAGCTGATTCTCCACCGCCCGCGCTTGAATCAAGAGACGCCAAGCCGCGCCCCGCGCGCGCGGCCACTCCGCCGGCAAAAATACGGCCTCTGCGCCGTTTACGGCCATGGAACGGAACAGTTCTGGAAAGCGCAAATCATAACAAATGGCCAGGCCGCAGTTTACGCCTTTTAAAATTACCTGCGTCTTTTTCCCGCCGGGATTAAAGTATTTTTCTTCATTGTACAAGCTGAACATGTGTATCTTGTCATAATCGGCGACAAGCCCGCCTTGTTCGTCGAAAACCAGCGTTGTATTGTAAATCCGGCCGTCCGCGCGGCGAAACGGCACCGAACCGGCAACTACGGCGATCCGTCCGTCCCTGGCGACGCCGGCGATTTCCTTGACAAGAGGGCTGTCAGGCCATTCGGCTTCTTTACGCAAAGCCCCGAGCGAATAACCGGTCGTCCATACTTCCGGCAAAACAGCCGCGTCGGCCCTGCCGCATACGCCTTTCAAGAGCTCAAGCGCGTGTTCCGCGTTAAGCGTACGGTTCTTTTCCTCAATTTTCATCTGTATGAGCGCTACCCGCACGGCATCGTCACCTTTCCTGCCGCAGACAGAATAATACCTGACTACCTTGCATTTCTATGTTTTATTTAAAAATCCTCTATTTGTTATAATTAATTTGCCGCGGCAAAAATTACCTGTATTTTTGTCCCTTCGCCCAGGTTGCTTTCCAAAGCAACCTTCGCTTTGTGTATATCGATTATTTCCCTGGCGATCGCCAGCCCCAGCCCTGGGCCGCCGGCGGCCTTGGCGGGCGACTTATCCACCTTGTAAAACCTTTCCCAAATGCGCTCCTGTTCTTCCGCGGCGACGCCTATGCCGTTATCGTGCACCGCGAGCAGCACCTCGCCCTCCTCCAGGCTTTTAACGGCCAGTTTTACCCGGCCGCCGTTATGGGAATATTTGATGGCGTTGTCCAAAAGGATCATGATCAGCTGCACAAGGCGGTTGCCGATACCTTTTACGTAAAGCTCGCTGTCGGTATCCACCGTGACGGCGACGCCCCGTTCTTTCGCCTTTACCATGAGTTTTTCCGCACATTCCGCCGCGATGACATCAAGCGGCACCCGTTCGCCGATCTGTTCCACGCGCGCTTGCAGGCGGCTTATATCAAGCAGTTCTCGGATAAGCCCTTCCAAACGGATGGTCTCGTCGCGAATCAGGCTCTGGTATCTTTTGGTTTTATCGGCGTCGGTTATCGTCCCGTCAAGCATAGCTTCATTGTAGCCGCGGATGACCGTGATCGGCGTCCTAAGCTCATGCGATACATTCGCCACAAAGTCGCGGCGCAATTGTTCCATGCGTTTTGTTTTGTCAACAAAATTGGCCAGGTCGCGAGCGAGCAAGTTGAGCGAACGCCCCAGGTCGGCCACTTCATCCTCGCCCCGGATCAATACTTGGCAGTCATAATCGCCCTGGGCCATAGCGGCCGCGCTTTCCCGCATGGAAATGAGCGGCATGACTATCCGCCGCGTCAGGAGTTTGGTCAGGCACCAGCTCAGCAACATGGCGACAAGCCCCACGCCGGCGATGTAGAAGTAAATGGTTTGCAGAAATTCCTCCGCATTGGCAACGGACGCGTTGAGCAGCAGCACGCCGGTTACCTTTCTGCCCTTGTCCATAACCGGCAAGCCCACCGCCATGACATTGTCCTCAAAATAAGGATGGAAAACGCGGATGGTTCTTATTTCGCCTTTCATCACCTCATCGACCATCTCTTGCATGTTCGGGTTCCTGATGGTATATATACGCGGCGGGAGCGCATTTTTGTCGTCAAAGCGGCCCTCCTCCCCATGCCGCTTGTGCATGCCGGCGCGCTCACGATCAATGCCAGGCATAGGTATCGACGACGCCAGTATGCGTTTTTCCGAATCGACCAGCCAGATGCGCGCCTGCAAAAAATTATCGACCGAACGCAAGTATTCGGCTACGCGGCGCTGGTCGCCGCCGCCCAATTCGCCTACCGCCATGGCCAAACGCCGCCCGTTGGCAATCAACTCGCGTTTGCGCGAATCCCAGAAAAAATCATGGATTATATACGAAAGCCCCAGGGAGACAACTATGAGCACCAGCGACGCTATGGCAGTAAAGCTGTATAAAAGGCGTTTTTCGATGGACTTGTTCATTTGCCGGCCTCAAATTTATATCCGACGCCCCAAATGGTCTTGATGTCCCAGGGCGAATCTTCCGGGATCGCCAGTTTATGCCGCAGCCTTTTGATATGGGTGTCCACCGTGCGGGTGTCGCCGTAATAGGTGTAGCCCCAAATGCTTTCCAAAAGCTGATTGCGCGTAAAGACCTGGCCGGCGTTGGACGCCAGATACCACAAAAGCTCCATTTCCTTGGCGGTGAGCGTAACGTTTTGTTCGAATGAGCGCACTTTATATTCCGCAAGATCAATCATCAGGCGGTCAAAAATCAACTTTTCGCGCTTTAGGCCGGCGTCCTGCACGGCCCGGCGCAGCACCGCCTTTACCCTGGCCATGACCTCGCGCGGGTTGAACGGTTTGGTGATGTAATCGTCGGCGCCGACATCCAGCCCGAGGATGCGTTCGTCGTCCTCATCGCGGGCGGTGATCATGATTATCGGCACTTTTGATATCTTCCTGACCTGCCGGCAGACTTCTATGCCGTCAAGCACCGGCATCATTATATCCAATAAGAGCAGCGCCGGCTGCGCGGACTGCACCTTCAGGATCGCCTGCGCCCCGTCCTGCGCCTCCTCGGCAGCATATCCTTCTTTTTCAAGGTATATACGCAATATTTCCCTTATCTGCGGATCATCGTCCGCTATTATAACCAACTGTTGTTCCATCCGCCAGTCCCCCATAACCGTCGTTTTTCCGCAGCCGTCCCCCGGCGCGGGCAAATGTCGTTTTCAGATAAATCTTATCAGCATTTCACCTGGTTTAAAAGGTGTTTCACAAATAATTCACAGTTTCAACCGACAACCTGTTATCCCGGCCGTCCCCCGCAGGGGCAAGGCCGGCCC
>JAISPA010000059.1 GCA_031275255.1 Acidaminococcales bacterium
TTTGGAAAATTTGTTTTGATCCGCTTTACGGATAATGAGCGATTTGCCAAAATAATAGACAATATCGGAAAGCTGCCCGTCCTTTTGCCTTGCCAGCGTCCGGGTTATGCCGCCCGCCGCCATGTCGAATTTGCCGTCGAGCAGGTCTTTGGTCAAATCCGGCCAGGATGATTTAATAACTATTACTTCCACGCCCAGGGCCTGCCCGATTATTTTAGCGGCGTCAATGTCGTGTCCTATATATTCGCCGTCATAATCGGGAAAGGCAAAAGGTTCGTAGTCGCCCGGCACGCCCACAAACAAAACCCTGGAATCAATAATTTCCGCGAGCGCCCTCGCCTCTGCCCCGCCGCCCGCCGCCGCCATAAAACACAGGACTGTCAGCAGCAATAAAGCCTGTTTTACCGTTTTCAGAATCATTTTCACCGCTCCTTGCTAAAAGTCTCGAACCGATAATAATATTATTATAACAGCAAACGCGCCAAAAACTCAATACCGCGTGCGGCCGGATCCAAGCACCGGCTGCCGCTTGCCGGCGGCGCGCCGGCCGTGTTAAAATAATACGGGGGCGATCTGAATTGTACGAAAAAATACTTGTTTCCATAGACGACAACGAAATATCCCTTAAAGCCTTAGCGCACGCCGTGCGTCTTGCCAAAGCGTCGGGGGCCGTTCTTTTTACCTTGTACATCATAAAGCCCGACAACACCGGCCGCGGCGCGGAAAACGCCGGGGAGAAAACCGGCGCGGAAACATCCGCGTATTTGCCGGCCCTGAAAAAGAAGCTGGAGGAATATCTGCCCGGCCTTACGCAAGACAACAATTTTATCATCCGCCAAGGGAAAAATATCGCCAACATCATTGCCGTAGCGGCGGATGAGCTGGAATGCGATCTCATCGTGCTTGGCAGCAGGCGCCTGCCGGGCGCGCGCTCGGTTATAGCGCGCAGCGTGACCAACGCGGTGATCAGCCTGTGCCAAAAGCCTGTATTGATTGTTTAGCCTTGTCTTTCGCCGCGCCCGGCAAGAAATAAAACGCCGCCCGGGCAGCCGGCGGAGAATTTTCGCCGCCGGCAGTTCGACGGACTCCGAAGGGCGGGGCAGGTTGGCGCTCAAGAAACCGGCGGACGGCAACCGGAAAATAGCTCTTGCCGCCGCCGGCAAATTATGCTAAACTGATAAAAAGGTATAGAAGGGTATAACTCTATCTAAAATACCAAAGTTCGACAATTCGAATAACCGCTTGGATCCCGCGCGACTGAGACGGATGCTGGTAGTTTTGCTGCTGATTTTTCGGCAGGTTTTGTCTTTGCGCTTTTCCGGCGGGAAAAGTGTTTTTTATTTTCAAAAAAGAAAAGGGTTCCCTTATGAATAAAACGATCGGCGTCATCGGCGCGGGGCGTTTAGGCTGCGCCCTCGCCGCCCGGCTGAAAGAAAAAGGCTGCGCCGTAGCGGGCGTAACCTGCGCGAGTTTTGACGAATGCCGCCGCGCGGCAAAAACCGCCGGCGTCAGGCCTTTCGCCGATAACGGCGCTTTGGCCGCGGTAAGCGACATATTGTTCATCACCGTCCCGGACGGCATGATTGTCGATACGGCCGCAGACCTTCTGGCCAAAGGCGTCAAAGACGGCGCGCTCATGCTGCACTGCAGCGGCGCTTTGAGCGCTTTCGCCCTGCCGCCGGACCGGCGCGTTTTAAGAGGCGGGTTTCATCCGCTGCAAAGTTTCGCGGACAAAGACGCCGGGTTTGAAAATATACACATCGCTGTCGGCGGCGATCCGCAGGCGCTGCCGTTAATGCTGGAACTATGCGCCGTGCTGGGCGCAAAGGCCATGTCCGTTCCGGACGCCGCCCGCCCGCTTTATCATGCCGCGGCCTGTATGGCTTCAAATCATCTTGTCGCACTTTTGGCCGCGGCCGAAGACCTTTTTTCCCGTTGGGCGGACAGTCCCGCCGAGGCGCGCGCGGCTTTTTGGCCGCTGGTGGAGGGGACGTTGCGCAATTTCAGAATCCTGGGGCCGGAAAAAGCCCTCACCGGACCCATCGCCCGCGGCGACAGCCAGACGGTCGGCAGTCATTTGCAGGCCCTGCCGCCCGAATATACGGACTTTTATAAAAAGCTCAGCAGGCAAACGCTCTGTCTTGCCCGAAAGTCCGGCAATCTTACGGCGGAGAAGATAAAGGAATTGGACGCCATGTTGCGATAGGCGGGCCGGCGGCGGACGCCAAAAAAACAAAAGGATGTGTGAAATGGCCAACAAGCGAATAACTACCGCGGCAATCAGGCAGATGAAGAAAGACGGCCAGCCGGTCGTCATGATCACCGCCTATGATTATCCCTGGGCTAAGATGTTTGACGCGGCCGGCGCGGACATTATCCTGGTCGGCGACTCGCTGGGCAATGTGGTGCTCGGCTATGATTCCACGCTGCCTGTTACCATGGAAGACATGCTCCATCACGCCAAAGCCGTCTGCAGGGGCGTGGAGCGCGCCATGGTGGTGGTGGACATGCCGTTTATGAGTTATCAAGTGTCGGCAAAGGACGCTTTGCGCAGCGCCGGCCGGCTGATGAAGGAAAGCGGGGCGCAGGCGGTTAAATTGGAGGGCGGCCGGGAATCGCTGGCGGCGGTTAGGGCGATTGTTGCGGCCGGCATTCCCGTCGTTGCCCATATCGGCCTGACGCCGCAGTCGGTGTACCAGCTCGGCGGATTCAAAGTACAGGGCAAAGACGGCGCGGCCGCCGGCCGCCTTTTAGAGGACGCGACCCAACTCGCGGAAGCGGGCGCTTTCGCCGTGGTGCTCGAATGTGTGCCGTCCGCCCTGGCCGCGCTCATTTCCGAAAGAATACCCGTCCCTACCATCGGCATTGGCGCGGGCGCGGGCTGCGACGGGCAGGTTCTCGTCTATCACGATATGCTCGGCTTGTTTAACGGCGGCTTCAAGCCAAAATTCGTAAAAAGGTACAAAAACCTTTACGCCGAAGTTATGGAAGGCGTCGGACAATATGTAGACGAAGTGCGCAGCCGGCGTTTTCCGTCCGACGAATACTCTTTCCCCATCGATCAGGAAATATTGGAAAAACTTTATTAAGGCAAGGAGTTGTCGTAAATATGCTTCTGCTAAAAACCGTCCGGGAAGCGTGCGCCGCTTGCCGGGAAGCGAAAGGGCGCGGGGGCGGCGTCGGCCTGGTGCCGACAATGGGCGCGCTGCACGCCGGTCACGCCTCGCTTATTAAGGCCGCCGCCCGGGAAAACGATTTTGTGGTTGTGAGCGTTTTTGTCAATCCTACGCAATTCGCGCCCACCGAAGATCTGGACGCCTATCCCCGCTCTTTGGAAAAAGACTGCGCTCTGGCGGAAGAAATGGGAGCGCAAGCTGTTTTCGCGCCCGCCGCCGCGCAAATGTACCCCGGCGGCGAAGGCGTATGGGTGGAGGTTGCCGGCCGCCTGACCGAAATTTTATGCGGACGCTCGCGGCCGGCGCATTTTCGCGGCGTCACGACGGTAGTGGCGAAGCTGTTTAATATCATCGCGCCCGACCGGGCTTACTTCGGGCAAAAAGACGGCCAGCAGGCGCAGGTAATCCGGCGCATGGCCGCCGAGCTCTTTATTCCCGTTGAAATTAAAATAATGCCCATCGTCAGGGAAGCCGACGGCCTGGCGTTAAGCTCGCGCAACGCTTACCTGTCCGAACGCGAGCGCGCGGCGGCCCTGGTCCTGTCGCGTTCTCTGCGCGCGGTTCAGGCTGAAATA
>JAISPA010000061.1 GCA_031275255.1 Acidaminococcales bacterium
ATAAGGCGGTTCATCCCGAAGGGTGCGGACATTGGCAAATACAAAGACAGCGACATCAAGAGGATAGAGCAGTGGATGAACAACTACCCGAGGAGGATGTTCGGGTACAAAACAGCCAACGATATTTACAGGACAGCTTAGTGTAAGCGGATAAAACTATCGCGGGCAATTTAACTTGCAATTTTCATGGTCCTGAGCAAATTTCAATTCACAATTGACAAATATATGGCAATAATATAAAATGAGTTTTATTCGGGGCGTGGCTCAGTTTGGTAGAGCACCTGCCTTGGGAGCAGGGGGTCGCAGGTTCAAATCCTGCCGCTCCGACCATAAAATACGTAATTTTTCTTTAAAGACAGCAACCATCGGCGATTTTGTGTTATGTTCGCGCGGGTGTAACTCAATGGCAGAGTTCCAGCCTTCCAAGCTGGCTACGTGGGTTCGATTCCCATCACCCGCTCCATTTTGGGACCCAGTAGCTCAGCCGGATAGAGCAACGGCCTTCTAAGCCGTGGGCCGGGGGTTCGAATCCCTCCTGGGTCGCCAGTATTAATGCGGTTTTGCGCTAAAACAAAAATATGTTAGTCTGCAATAAAAAACAGTCCTCATGAAGAGGACTGTTTTTTATTATGCCGCAATACATTTATAGCCCGGAGTAACGGTACCGCAGCAACCCGAAATTTGACACTCCCCGAGACTGAAGCAAGGAGTCCTGCGCCGCTATCGACAAATGTCCTGCAAAGACTGGAGCGGGTGACGAGATTCGAACTCGCGACCCACGGCTTGGGAAGCCGGTACTCTACCACTGAGCTACACCCGCCCATAAAACTGACACTATAAATAATAGCCTAAAACGCGGGTTTTGGCAATACGAGATTTTTTACTTTTGAAAATTTTTCCGCCGCTTTTTCTGCGTCTTTAATTAAAGCGGAAGACAAAAGCGGAAGCAGCGGCCTTTACGGCCGCCGCTTCCCTTGCGAATACTGTTTTTATCGTTTTGGCTATATACCCAGCCAGTTTTTAGAAGTAGAACAGTACGCGGGTCCAGAGGAGGTTGTTGTCGTAATCATCGCCTTTTTTGCTGTCAAAATCAAAGTAGTCGAGGGCGAATTCGATGTTTTTCGCCAGTATGTAGGAGCCGCCTACGGTGTAGCCTTTGAAGCCGCTGCCGCCGGCAATGTTGGGATCAAGTTCCGGCGTGGTATTGATGTAGGTGGAGGCCGGCAGGTCGTAGTAGACCGCGCGCAGGGCGTAACTGCCCGCTTTGCTCCGGGCGAGCGCGCCGTAGTTTATCCCGGCCGACCAGCCGGTCTTGCTGCCTTCACCGGTGTCGGTCGAGAGGTATTTTCTCTCGCCGCGCAGGAACTCGGCGAAGACGCTGAAGTCCTTGCTGAATTTGTAGCCGAGAGCGAATTCTACGATGCTGTTGTCGGCGCTTTCAGGGGCGTTGTCGTCCTGCCGGTTTATGTCGTAGTAGGCCAGCTGGGCGCTCAGGGCTTTGGTGAAGCTGTAGCCGAGCTTGGCGCCGTAGACCTGGCTTCTTGCTCCCGTTGTCCACAAGCGGTCATTAGTGATGGTCGGGCGGAGGGCGAAGAGGTCGAAATCCCAGCCCGCGTTTTTGTAGGTCAGTTTCAGGCCGTCGGCGTCTTCATCAAACACCGCGCCGTAGACCGGCTTGTAGTAGAAACGGCCGGCGGTTACGTCCACCACGCCGATCTTGCCGTTTACCCAGGCGCGGCGCAGGGTCAGGACGCCTTCGCTGCCGTTGGTGTTGGTGCGGAAGTTCTGGCCGTTGTGTTCCAGCAATCCGCCGTATTTCCATTTGTCGTTGACCTGCCCGCTGACGGTCAGTCGGGTACGGATCTTGGAGTTGTTGGAGCCGTTGTTGTTAATCTCGCTGCTGAGAGGTTCGTCAAAAGCGTAATTGGCGAAACGGATTTCACCGGTGATGGTGGTGTTGTCGATCCTTTTCTCCAGCTTGCCGACGCGCACGCCGAGGCTCTCCAGCTCTTTGGCGAATTCCGCCGCCAGGCGCTCAATCTGCGCCTTCTGCGCCGCGTCCGCTTTGTCCGAACGCGCCAGGGCTTTCGCGATTATCTGCGCCGCTTCGTAACGGGTGATGTTGGACGAACCCACGAAACGTCCGCTGCCGTAGCCTTCGATTATGCCCGCTTCCGCCAGCTTGCTGATGGAGGCGTAGGCCCAGTGGTTGGCCGGCACGTCCGAGAACGGGTTGGCCGCGAAGGCGCTGCCCGCTATGCCCAGCACGAATACCAGGGCCAGGGTGATGGTTAAGGTCTTTTTCATTCTGTTTCCCCCTTGTTTTTTTGTTTTTTGATCGTCAGGCGTCAGGGGGCGGATTTTCCCGAGTATCCATGTTCCCTCCGGAAAACTTCTGCCTATCCTTTCGCCTGTATCTTAAGCTTACTCCGGCAACCGCTCACGGGGTTCGGGGGTACACCTCCTTTCTTTCCCGCCGGTCAGCCTTCAGCGTCAGATCAATAATTAACCAGTAGTTAAAATAATAAGCAAAGTGTATTTATTAAAAGTGGTTAAAAAATATTACATATTCATAATATACAATTGTCCGGCCTTTGTCAATACTTCAACGGTAAAAAACACCCGTCTTAAAAATTGCCGGCCGCCTTATACTGTCCCCGGCTGAAATCACGGCGTTTTTGCGGTTTATTGGCCGCTGTCCGGCATGTTTTCGGGGTTGGCCCGGCAAGTTTCCCGGCTTTCTATCCACAGGCGGGCGATCGCCAGGGCCGCGTAAGCGTCCAGCGGTCCGTCCGGCGTTCGCAAGCCTGCCGGCAGGTATTTTTTCCAGCCCCGGGGCGGGTTGCAACGCCAATAAATCCGGCGCGCCTCAAGCGTGGTGTCCCGCTCGTTTACCAGCAGTATTGGCCGCCCCGGCAGAAGGGACTTGAGCAGGACGTGAAAACGCGGCGAGCCGGTTCCGGCACCCAACAGTATTTGCGCGGGGCGGTATTTTTGGTAAAGAGATAAGAATTCCGCCGTGAAAGCATCCGCCGCCGCCGCCCTGAGACACAGCGGCTCGCCGCCCTGCCCCACCACGGCCAGGCCGCATTTTTCGCGGCCGGGATCAACGGCCAGATAGCACGAACCGGCGCCGGTCATCGGTACCCGCTCACGCTGATGTCGATTTGCAGGGGCCCGAGGGTATAGATGTCATGCCGCGCGGCGGCGCTGAGCAGGAAATCGTCATCCTGGGCGCGCATTTTTTCGATTACTTCCATCATGTAGGGCATTTCCATGTTGCCTACGTTGCCGGTCAGAGGGTCGGGCAAAAGACCGTCGGACGCCGCTTTTTGATTGATCCGGGCGAGAAAACGCACCAATACTTCTTCCATCGCCTGTTTGCCGACGCTGGCGCGGATGATTTCTTCATGGATAACTTTTTGCCGCGCGTAAACGAGTTTGTTGGGATAAACGGAAAATTCCGCGAAAACCGGTTCCCCGAGGATTATATTGCCGGCCGCCTGCAGGCGCACCGCGGTAGGCCCGCTGTTTCCGACCAGATAGGCGACCGCCGCGGCAAGGTTAGGTTCAGGCACTAAGAGTACCCGCGTTTCTTTGTCCTCGATCCGCAGCATGTTGACGACGTACTGGTTGGCAAAGGCCAGAAAGTCGCCCAGCGTGTTTATGATGCTTGCTTCATCCTGTCCGGCCCTGATGATGCCGGCGTAAATCACCTGGCCGGCGCGAAAGACCACCTGTCCTTCGCGCAGGCTGACCAGGCCGGATTCCAGCCTGCTGGTTTCCTTTTCAAATTCCTTTATTTCCGCTTGCAGCCGTTCGCGGACCTGGAGCATCTCCTGATTGTCCGCCCGCACTTTTTCCAATTCCGTCCGCGTCTTTGCCAGTTCCGCCCCCGCCTTCTCCCGGGCGATTTCCATTTCTTTGCGCGCGCTTTCCGCTTCGCCCAAAAGCCTGTTGGCTTTATCGCGTTCTTTGTTGGCCGCGATTATCGCTGCGTTGCTTTCGCTGAGTTTCGCCTGCGCGCCGATAAGTTCCTCGTTTTTATCCCTTACTTCTTTTTCGGTGCCGCGCAACTGCTCTTTTAGCTTTTCCAGGCCGAACAGCGCCGTACGCGCGTCCGCCGAAACAAGCGAAAGGGCAAAAATGGTGGCGGCGGCGACGATGACGCCGCTGCAAACGGCGATAAGAGTAGAGGTGTGTTTCGGCCTTAAACCCAGCACGCTCAATCTCTGTTTGCCGAATTTGTAGCCGAGTTTGTCGCCGATGAAAGCGATCAGGCCGCCCAAAATCGCGATGATAAATATAGTAGCAAGGCCAAACATATAATTTCTCCTTTGCCGCGGCGCGATACTGTCCCCCGGCTAAAATCACGGCAGCTTTGCGGCCGGGCGGCCGCCCGGCCGCTGATTGGCAACAGGCGCAGGCCGGCAGGGTTTGCATCCGTTTTCCGTCCCCCTGCCGCTTTGGGAAAACGCGAGCGAATTGACCGAAGCCGCCGCCGCTTCTCAGCGAAGCCGGGACACGGGGATTTTACTGTTTGAGCGCAGCGAGTTTAAAATCCCTC
>JAISPA010000220.1 GCA_031275255.1 Acidaminococcales bacterium
ATATTCGATGTAAAAAGGATATTTGGCCAGCAGTTTGCGCAGCCCTTCACCCTCGACCGGCACAAAGGCGATTTTTTTGCTGGTACCAAGTTCCATGATAGTGGCGTTGCCCAGGCCGGAAGTTACAAAGGCGGCGTCGCACAGGCCGTTCTTGATCTGGTCAATGGCTTCGCCGTAATTTAAGTAATCCACCCGGCAGTCGGCATAGGTCATGCCGTGCGCTTCAAACATCATGCGGGCGTTAAGTTCCACGCCGGAATTGGGCGCGCCGACGCCGATGCGTTTGCCTTTAAGGTCGGCGAAGGTTTTTATGCCGGAATCGGCGGTGGTAACAATCTGACAGACGTTAGGCCACAATCCCATCATGGCGCGCAGGTCTTTGGCCGGCGGCTTGCCCTGATAAGCGCCGAAAGACTCAACCGCCTGTATTACGGAATCGGCCATGGCGATGGCCATCTCGCCCTGTCCGGTTTGCAGCGCGTTGATGTTTTCAGCGGTAGCGCCGGTAGCGGTCGCGGAAGTCTTGTAGCCAAGGCTGCCGACAAAAGTGGCGAAAGCGCCGCCGATCGGGAAATATATTCCGCTGGAAGGCCCTGTCAGCACGGTGATGAAGTAATCAGACCGGTTTACGGCCGCGGCGCAGACCGCGGTGGACATAACAAGAGCTAGGATACTGATGATAACTAACGCTTTTCTCATGTTTACTCCTCCTCAAATCATTTGTTTTAAAAAGCTCCCCCATTTTTATTTGTGGTATAATTTTCCGGCCCGGCAAAAAATCACACCGTCTGTGCGGCAGCAAAACATTATCTTTTGGGGCGAAAGCGGGAACAATCTAAATTATAATAACTATTCAATACAAACCCGGGAAATCCTGCAAAGAAGAAAAATTATCGCCTTCCCGGAAAACAGACTGCAAGGCGCGCTTTCAAGTCGGCGGGAACATGGACGACGGGGTAAAGCACAGATTTTTTACTGTTTAATATTAATATATTTTTACAATTCTTGCATCCCGTAATCTGATATTAATTCCGCAAATAGACCCGTCTGTCCGCTGCCTAAATAGTCATTTTCCCGTGAGCGGCGCGTTTGCTTCCGCAATATCAGGGGAGGGCCCGCCTCCCGTGCTGACAGCATTCCCTCCATAGCGATTGTTTTATCCTCACGTTGGCGTTCCCTTACCCGTCCGCTCGCCTCCAACCGTATATAGATGCGCCGGCCCGGAACCGCTGGCATCATCCATCGGCGCGGCGCTTTCTTTTGCGCGCAACGAAAGCCTGCTCAGCGCCAAAGGCGGCCAGGCTGGTATGAGCCGGCCTTTATATTTATCTTCAATAAAGCGCCGGGTAGATTCCGACTGATAATATCTGACGAATTTTATTATTCTCGGATCGTGGGCGTTTTTTGCGCCGGTTACTATGAGCTGGGTAAAAGGCGAGTCGCTGTCCTCCGCCATTAGGGCGTCTTTAAGCGCCAAGCCGGCCGCCGCCGCGTAATCCGAACTGATCAGCGCGAGATCGCCGGAAAGCAACCCCTCATTGAGCAAGGATGCGTCTATGGGCGTTATTTTCAGGTTCAGCGGATTGTCTTTTATGGAAGCGAGGGTAGGCGCGGCTGCCGGATCCAAGGCGACAAGGCCGGCTTTCGCCAGCAAAAGAAGAGCCCTGGCCGTACCCGCGAAACTGTCCGGGATAAAGACCGCCGCGTTCGCCGGCAGTTCAGCAAGGGCGGCGTGCCTGACGGAATATATGCCCATGGGGTTTATATAGCATTGGCCGGCCGCGACAAAATCGGCCGGCAGTTTTTTATTGACCTCGTCAAGCCAGAGCTGATTTTGAAAACAATTAAGATCAATTTTCCCTTCTTTTAAATCGGTGTTGATTTTTATATAATTGGCGGCGAACTCAAAGGCGTCGTACTCGACTATTTCAAAAAAGAAGCCTTCCCGCCCGGCGCACTCTTTCACCGCCGCGACGATTTCCGCCTGCGGCCCCCGCGTTACGCCCACTTTCAAAACCGGCCCGCCCGGGCGCGAACAGCCGGTCAAAAACAGCGCGGATAAAAGCCCGGCCAGAACGGTCAATTTGAGCGGCACGGCTACAGACGGCTTTTGTCCGTTTTGCGGGACAAAAAGTCGCCGGACGACTGGACAAGCTGCACGATAAAGATGAGGATGACTACGGTGGCGATCATGACTTTTTCTTCAAAACGCTGGTACCCGTACCTTATGGCCAGATCGCCCAGCCCGCCGCCGCCGATGACGCCGGCCATGGCCGAATAGCCGATCAGGCTGACGACGGTCAGCGTAAGCCCCAGGATGATGCCGGAGAGCGCTTCCGGCAAAAGCACCTTGTATATGACCTCCAACGGGGTGGAGCCCATGGACAGAGCGGCTTCCACCACGCCGTGCGGCACTTCCTTGAGCGAGGATTCCACTATCCGGGCGACAAAGGGCGTAGCGGAAACGGTCAGGGGGACTATGGCGGCGGTTGTGCCGATGGAGGAGCCGACAACCCAACGCGTAAAAGGAACGATCGCGACCATGAGGATGATAAAAGGAGTGGAGCGGATGGCGTTGATGACGGCGCCCACGCCCTGGTTGACCTTTGGATTTTCCTTGATATGCCCTTTGCCGGTTATGGTCAAAAGGACGCCGAGCGGCATGCCCAGCGCGAACGACACCAGCGACGAGACTGTTACCATATAGAAAGTTTCCAGGCAGGATTGCCACAGCAGCCGAATAATTTCAGGGGACATAACCCAATACCTCCACGCGCAGGTTTTGCCGGCCGAAATAGGCCAGCGCCGAATTTATGTCGTCGCTTTTGCCCGACACTTCGGCGATAAGGGTGCCGAAAGGGGTGTCTTTTATGGAATCGATATTGCCGTATATGATGCTTATATCCACATTATAGGCACGGATAGCGCCCGCCAGTATGGGCTGCCCGGCGGAAGCGCCGATAAAGGACAGCCGGACGAGCAGTTTGCCGCTGTCCACCGGCACGGGCGAGAGCCCGATTTCCGACAGGAAAGGCGGCAGATGCTGGCTGATGACCGTACCGATAAATTCCCGCGCCGTCTGCGTCCGGGGATTGGTAAATACTTCCAGCACGCCGCCTTCTTCCACAATGCGGCCGTTTTCGATCACCGCCACCTTGTCGCAGATTTCCTTTATCACAATCATTTCGTGCGTAATGAGGACGATTGTCAGGTCGAATTTTTTGTTGATGTCTTTTAAAAGCGCCAGGATGGATTTGGTAGTCTGCGGGTCGAGGGCGGAAGTCGCCTCATCGCACAGCAGCACTTTGGGGCGGCTGGCCAGGGCGCGGGCTATGCCCACGCGCTGTTTCTGCCCGCCGGAAAGCTGCGACGGGTAGTAGCGCGCGCGCTCATGCAGGCCGACCAGTTCCAGAAGCGGCAGCACACGCTCGGTTATGGCGGACTTTTTTAATCCCTGTATTTCCAGAGGGTAGGCGACATTGTCAAATACCGTGCGCGAGGCGAGCAGATTGAAATGCTGAAAAATCATGCTGATTTCCTGCCGGGCGCGCAAAAGCTCCTTGCCCGTCAAAGCGCCCATGTCTTTGCCGTCAACCGTGACCGTGCCCGAGGTCGGCCTCTCCAGCATGTTGATGCAGCGGATAAGGGTCGATTTGCCCGCCCCGCTTTGCCCGATCACTCCGAATATCCGGCCGCGGCCGACGTACAGGGATACGCCCTTTAGCGCCTGTATGTCGCCTTCCTTGCTTGTATAGGTTTTTGTCAAATTATCTATTTTGATCATGGCGGCCTTCTTTAATTGCACAATTACCCATTGCGCCAAGTATTCTTCATAGCAAAAATATTACATGTCCGCGCCGGCTTTGTCAAGGCAAAGGACAGGTGCGCGGCGGCGCGGCTCTGCCGGCGGATTTTCTTTGATCGCGCCCGGCGGGCGGGGAGCGGCAAACAACCCGCCTGTTGCATCTCTTTAAATGACTAAAGTAAAAATACTGACTTTGTGCTATAATATATTTTATCAAAAGCCGTTCCCGCAAAATATTATGTTGAGGTGATACGAAATGACTGCCAACAAGTTGAAAGACGCCCTGACGGACCAGTTTTTCGCTGCGCTCTTGCTCTTGAAAACCGAAAGCGAATGTTACAAGTTTTTTGAGGACGTCTGCACGATCAATGAACTTAAATCGCTCGGGCAGAGGCTGGAGGTGGCGCGCATGCTTAAAATCGGCGGCACTTACGACGATATAGTCGCCAATACCGGGGTAAGCACCGCCACCATCGCGCGCGTAAAACGCTGCCTTTATTACGGCGCCGGCGGCTACAAACTGGCTTTGTCGAGGCTGGGAAGCGCCGGCAAAGGCAAAGGCGGGGAAAGAAAAAAAGATGATAAAGGATAACTTTATTCCGCAAATACCCTATGGCGTCAAAGATTTCCTGACCGGCGAGGCGGCCCGCAAGCGCGCGCTGGAAAGCGGGGCGGCCGGGCTTTTCGCCCGATGGGGCTATCAGGAAGTGGTAACCCCGACCTTTGAATATCTGGAAACCTTTGACAGCAGCACTCTCAGCGAACAGGCTTTTAAGTTTTTTAACCGCGAGGGGCGTGCGCTCATCCTGCGCCCGGACATGACCTGCCCGATCGCCCGGCTGGTTTCGACTCGAATGAAGGATGCGGACAGGCCGCAACGGCTTTTTTATATTGCCAACGTCTTTCGTTACGAGCAGGCGCAGGCCGGCCGGCAATGCGAATTTTACCAGGCCGGCGTGGAATTGCTGGGCTCGTCCTGCGCCGCGGCGGACGCCGAAATCGTCGCGCTGGCGGTGGAAACCCTCAAAAACGCCGGTTTGGATAATTTTAAAGTCAGCATAGGGCATGTGGATTTTTTAAACGGCGTGGTGGAAAGCGCTTGCCTTGCGCCCCGGGACGAGACGCGGCTTCGCGGCCTTTTGGCCGGCCGCGACCTGGCCGGACTGCAAGCCTGCGCCGCGGAACTGGCTTTCGCCCCCGCCCTGCGGGAATGCCTGCGGGAAGCGCTCTTTCTGCACGGCGGCAAAGAGGTGCTTGACAAGGCTTACCGTCTGGCCGGCAACCAAACGAGCGCGCGGGCGCTCGACAATCTCAAAAGTATTTTTACCATGCTGGAAAGTTACGGCGCGGCCGCTGCGATTGATTTTGACCTTGGACTGATACGCGATTTCGGCTATTATACCGGCATGGTATTCGAAGGGTATACGCCCGGACTGGGATTTCCTATCTGCGGCGGCGGCCGTTACGACAACATGATGCGGTTTTTCGGCGAAGACTGCCCGGCCATAGGCTTTTCCGCCGGCGTGGACAGGCTGCTGATCGCGCTGAGCCGCCGGAACGCGGCCGCGGTTTTAGATCCCGGCGCGTATATAGCCTGGCGGGAAGGATTTTTTGCCCAGGCGGCCGCCGCCGCGAGCGAACTCAGGTCAAAAGGGCGGCGGGCGGAACTGGCCTTTTGCGCGCAGTCTGCGGATGAAGCCTTTAAAAGCGCGCGGGGGCGGGAATTAATTTATATATAAAGCTGAACGCGTTCTTTGTCCGCGCCGGCCGCGCCAAGACAATTGACGCGCCAAATTTTTTATGTTAGTATATTAATATATTAACTTGATAAAGGATGAAATTAAACTGGATACTATTACCATCGCTTTGCCAAAAGGGAAACTGTTCGCGCCGTCCCGAGACCTGCTAAAAAAGGCCGGCTGCGGCGCGCAGGGCTTGTCGGAAGATTCGCGTAAATTGGTGATAAAAAACGAAGAAGCCGGCCTTTCCTTTGTCATCACCAAACCGGTTGACCTGCCGACCTATGTCGAATACGGCGCGGCCGACATCGGCGTCATCGGCAAAGACGTATTGCTGGAAGAGCAAAAAGACGTTTATGAACTTTTGGACCTCGGGTTTGGCAAGTGCCGGCTGATGCTGGCGGTTCCCGAAAACCTGCGGCGCGACAAACTGACCGATTATGCCAATCTGCGCGTCGCGACCAAATATCCCCGCGTGGCGGCGGAATTTTTTCACGGGGTCGGCATACAGGCGGAGATTATCAACCTTAACGGTTCTATAGAACTGGCGCCGATGGTCGGCCTGTCCGAAATGATCGTCGATATTGTGGAGACCGGCCGCACGCTCAGGGAAAACAAACTGGCCGAAATCGCCGCCATACACACCGCCACCGCCCGCCTTATCGCCAACCGCGCCAGTTTCAAACTGAAATCCGAACGTATTCATTCTATACTTGACGCCATACGCCGTCAGTTGCATTCTGATTGAGGAGATAGTAAAATGAAAATAATAGACGCCGCCGGCGCGTCTGAAACCGAGATAGAAAAAATCGCCCGCCGCCCGGCCTTTGATGAAATACCGCTCTCTCCCAAGGTTAAAAATAGTATAAAAGCCGTTTTCGGACAGGCATGGGACGCGCGCCGGGTGGTTGAGGAAATAGTCGCGGGCGTGCGCGAACAAGGCGACGCCAAGGCGATTTATTACACGGAGGCTTT
>JAISPA010000135.1 GCA_031275255.1 Acidaminococcales bacterium
AGTTGCTATTAGGAGGATTTTAAAGACATGGTAATTGTTTTGGCGCAGGGAACGAGCAAAGAGCAGACCGCTATCATCATAAAGGAACTGGAAGAAGCCAATTGTACCGCTTCCATAACTTACGGCGAATTTCAAAACATCATAGGCGTCGTCGGCGATACCCACAATATAGACAGGGAACGCCTGGCGGCTTTTGAATTTGTCGAGAAGGTCCTGGCGGTGCAGGAACCGTACAAAAAAGCCAACAGAGCTTTTCATCCGGAAAATACGGTTGTCCGGGCGCTGGGGCAGACGATCGGCGGCGATAAATTAGCGGTTATTGCTGGTCCCTGCTCGGTGGAAAGCGAGGCGCAGATCGTAGGCATAGCGCAGGCCGTCAAGGCGGCGGGAGCTAATTTTCTGCGCGGCGGGGCGTTCAAACCGCGCACTTCGCCTTACAGTTTTCAAGGCATGAAAGAAGAAGGGCTGGATCTTTTAAAGATCGCCAAAGCGCAAACCGGCCTGCCGATAGTTTCCGAGATAATGTCTGCGGACAGGCTGGACAGATTTGTCGACGATGTTGATATCATACAGATCGGCGCCCGCAACATGCAGAATTTTGATCTTTTAAAAGCGGTGGGGCAAACGGGCAAACCCGTACTTTTAAAACGCGGCTTGAGCGCGACCATTGAAGAATGGCTGATGTCGGCGGAGCATGTCATGGCGGCGGGCAGCGAAGACGTGGTGCTTTGCGAGCGCGGCATCAGGACGTTTGAAACGTATACGCGCAATACGCTTGATCTTAGCGCCGTTCTGGCGGTAAAAAGACTCAGTCATTTGCCGGTTGTTGTCGATCCGAGCCACGCGGCCGGCCTCTGGTGGATGGTGGATGCTTTGAGCCGGGCCGCCGTCGCGGTCGGCGCCGACGGCATAATGGTCGAAGTACACAACGATCCGCTGCGGGCTAAATGCGACGGCGCGCAATCTATCAAGCCGGAGCGCTTCGCCGCGCTTATGAGCTCTTTGCGGGTCATCGCCGCCGCCAGCACGCGCCGGATAGAACTGTAAAAAACAGCGGATCTTTTTCCCGCTTCGCAGCAAAGGTTTTGCCGCCGCGAATTTAATTTATTTTTCTATTTCGCAAGGTGAGGTGAGGCTTGGATGTTTATCAATAACAGCCTGATATATCAAGGCAAAATACCGGCCGGTTACCAGCCCGGCGCCGCGGCGCAGCCCGGGGCGGCGCAAGCCGCTTCCCCGCAAGTTTGGCCGCGCGCGGCGGCCGGCCGGGAGGAGGAAAATCCGGCTTATATACTTTCGCTCAGCGGCAAGTCGCCGGAGAGCGGGCCGGAAAGCCGGGAGGAAAAAGCGGACGGCGCGCAAACGCCCGGAAACGCCGGTGAAGCGGACGGCAAAGACAAAAACGCCGACGCCGGGAAAACAGCCGCAAACAGCGGCGAACCCTGGCGGGCGGGCAAAAGCCCTGAAGAACAAAGGCAAATTGAGCGCGAAGTGCAAACCATGCGGCAAACCGAAAACAAGGTCATCGCGCACGAACAGGCGCACAAAAGCGCCGGCGGCCGGTATGCGGGCGGCATAAGCTATGATAAGTCCTCCGGGCCGGACGGCAGGCAATATATAGTCGGCGGGGAAGTATCTATTGATATGAGCGGCGAAAATACCCCGCAAAAGACCATTGCCAAGATGCAAATTGTAAGAAGGGCGGCATTGGCGCCGGCTGACCCGTCGGGACAGGACCGGGCGGTGGCCGCCGCCGCATCGGCGAAAGAATCCTCCGCCAGGCAGGAACTCAGTAAAAACCTGCGGGAGGAAGCGGCGGCAAAATCGAACCAGGCCGCAGCAAGTACTGCCCGGCAGAACGTCCAGGGCGGTAAAACTTTGGTCGGCAAATCCCAGGCGGCAGAAAATCCGTCCGCGCAAAACGAAAACGCCGCCGCCAAGGCAAATTACGGCGTTTTTAAAGACGCCAGCGCCCGCAAACAAGAACCGGAGGCCGGCACGTGGGTGGATTTGTCCGTCTGACCGAAAACTGCACGGCTGATACTGTTTACCGGCTAAAATCATGTGTAAGATTTGCGTGTCTGTTTGCCGCCCTGCGCGGCGCAAAACACAGGCAATATTCATAGGGGCGGGGCTCGCCTCGGCCGTGTGGCAAAGCAGCCGCAAAACGGCCGCGATTTTAGCCGGAGAACAGTATAAATCATGAAAAAACAGCGGCTTTTCACGGCCGCGGCGGGGAGGGAAAAATGGCGGGACGGAAAAATCCGCGGGTGGCCGGGCTAAAGGCGCTTGGCGCTCCCGCCACCCGGTACAAAGATAATTACGATCCAGGCCTGCTTGAATGTTTTGACAACAAGAACCCGCAAAACGATTATTTCGTCAGGTTCAATTGCCCGGAATTCACCAGCCTGTGCCCTCTGACCGGGCAGCCTGATTTCGCCGCCGTCTATATTTCCTATGTACCGGACAAAAAGCTGGTGGAAAGTAAATCCCTAAAACTTTATCTGTTCAGTTTTCGCAATCACGGCGATTTTCACGAGGATTGCGTCAATATCATAATGAAAGACCTCATCACGCTGCTTGAGCCGAAATACATTGAAGTATGGGGCTGTTTTGCGCCGCGCGGCGGCATATCCATTGACCCGTACTGCAATTACGGCCGCCCGGGCAGTGAGTGGAGCGACGTTGCGCTTAATCGCCTTCATTACCATGATGCGGAAAAAAGACGCGGCCCTTGGGGCGCCGACAGACAATAAGCCGGTATTAGCCGGCCTACAGGGTAAGGGGATGATGTTTATGAAAACGTATAAAGGCGCGCTTTTTGAAGGAAACACGCCCAACATCCACGAAAGAGCGTATATAGCCGACGGCGCGAAGGTGCTGGGCGACGTTACCGTAGGGGAATACAGCAGCGTCTGGTATAATTGCGTCGTGCGCGGCGACGTCAATAAAATAATCATCGGACGCTACAGCAACATTCAGGACAATACCGTCGTACACGTCGCGGATACGCACTCCACCGAGATCGGCGATTTCGTGACCATAGGGCACGGCGCGGTCGTACACGCCTGCAAGGTGGAGGATCATAGCCTGGTGGGCATGGGGGCGGTTGTACTTGACGGCGCGGTCATCGGCCGCGGCAGCATAGTCGCCGCCGGCGCAGTGGTTCCGCCGATGACGGTCGTGCCGCCTTTTTCGCTGATCGCCGGCGTTCCGGGCAAAATAGTCAAAAAATTGCCGGAAAATATCGAATCGACGCACGCGCAAGCGGTAAAATACAAAACTCTCTGGTGTGAGCGTTACGGGGTACTGCCGGACAACGACGGCGAAAAATATAAAGGCGACCGGATCGTTTTAAGCAGCAAGGAATGACAACAATCAGTTGCTGTTTTCTTCCAGATACCGCGCAAGCCGCCGCCCCACGCTTTGTATTTCCGGTGAAGGCGGCAGGGCCGCGAGGGTTTTTTCTATATAGCGGCGTTCGGAAAACAGCTTTCGGCTTTGGGGATAATTAAGGTCATAAATCCAGGAAAGCTTGATCAATCTTGCATCGTTGCTGTTATGGGCGTCGTTGATGTCGGCTATCTGTCCGCCGCAGAGTGTGGAGAGGATTTTTTCCGAGCAGCCGCCGGTATTCGGCAGGCCAAACTCTAAGAGAGGGTTGGGTTCTTGGGCGCAGACAGGGTAATATTCGCAAAAAATGCGCATGATATCAAGCTTGTCGGCGTCGCGCAGCAAAAAGAGCAGCGGTTTTTCATCTTCCGGCAGTTCTGTGGGAACAAACCGTTTGTTGTGCCATTTGACCGCAGAAATCAGCTTGCGCTGCTCTTTGCCGGAAAGACCTGCCAGAATTTTTTCTTCCAGAATCGCTTCAACGCCGAGGGCGGCGTGGTCGGCGGACAGCCGGTCATCGAAAGTATGAAACTTGCCCATTTGCGGGAAACGCCCCACGTCATGCAGCAGCGCCGCCGCCTCGGCGGCAAAAACCGCGTCCCGTGGCCAGCCGAGGGCTTGCGCTATTTCCCGCGCGTCGTCGCAGACAAGGGCGGTATGATGTATTTTCAACTCAAAAGCGCTGTTTACGACGGCGTCGTCATGACGGTTTTTGGTGACGTACGCGGCAAACCACGCTTTTAATTTTGTCAGGTCGCTGTCGAGCATTTTGGCAGATTCCCTTCTTACTTAAACCGACTGAAAACCGCTGTGAGATCGTTGCCCCGGCAACCGCAAGGAGGATGAAATGAGCAATACTATTGTGAAAATTACCACAAACAGAGGGGAGTTTTCCGTCGAGCTTTTCGAGGATAAAGCGCCGAAAACGGCGGCTAATTTTCTTGCTTTGGCAAAAAAGGGCTTTTATGACGGTATAATTTTTCACCGCGTCATAGAGGGCTTTATGATTCAAGGCGGCGACCCCGCCGGCACAGGCACGGGCGGACCGGGGTATAAGATAAAAGATGAATTCGGCGAAGGGCTCAGCCACGACGGCGCCGGTGTGCTGTCGATGGCTAACGCCGGCCCTGACACAGGCGGGTCGCAGTTTTTTATAACTTTGGCCAGAACGCCCTGGCTCAACGGCAAACACGCGATTTTCGGCAAAGTAACCGAAGGGCTTGATGTTGTCAGAAAGATCGGTTCCGAACCGACCGATTACTCCGACCGGCCGATAGACGACGTCGTAATGGAAAAACTGTCGGTTGCCGGGGATTGATATGTATAGCGTTTATATGCTTGAGTGCAGCGACGGTACGCTTTATACCGGCATCAGCAATCGGCTGGATGCGCGGATAAAAAAACACAATCGCGGCGCCGCCTCGCATTACACTGCTTCGCGCCTCCCGGTGCGCCTTGTATACAGCGAGCCGCAGCCGGACAAAAGCAGCGCGTTAAGACGGGAAATAGCCATCAGAAAACTGACGCGCGCGGCCAAACGAAAGTTGCTGGAAAACAATCCGCGAGAGTAGTTTAGGCTGTTATCCGGCTAAAATCAAAGCGTCTTTGCGGCCGATTTGCCATACCGCCTTGTTGTAAATACTTGCCGGACCGCTGGGCAATGCCTGCGTTTTGCACCGCGCAGGGCGGCAAAACATCCCGCAAATCTTATCCGTATTTTAACCGGGCGGCAGTATTAATTCAAAAATAGAGCAAGCTATCTTTACACATGATAACTCGCTCTATTTTTTGCCAGCTATTCTTCTTCGGAATGTTCCGGTTCCGCTTTAACCAATTTTTCCACCGTAACGTCCACTTTTTCCACTTTATAGCCTGTTATGCTTTCCACTTCGTTCTTTACGGTTTCCCGGAGGCGGGAAACAACCGAAGGTATGTTTTGTCCGTAAAGAACATTGACTTTCAGATCAAAAGAAACAGCCGCCGGTATAGCCGATTCCTCATTTTCATTTTCAATCGCGTCGTTTTTCCTGACGTTTATCTGCGGGGAAACTTTATCAGCCACTATGCGCGCCAGGGCGACCAGGGAAATCTTCTGCCCGGTGCGGGGCGAAATGCTTTCTATTTTCGCCATAGCCGTTTTGGCCAGTTCACTGAAAACCTCTTCACTGATGATGGTTTTGCCTGGAATCATGCCTGTCCCTCCTTTTTGGACTTTTGGATTTTGTTATCTTGTAATATATTCGCTGCACTTTTGAAAAAACCTGCGGATTTTTAAAAAATATAGTACCTTGTAACACCTAAAGGTTGTCGGTGAACGGCGAGGATTTTTTTCGCCGGGCAAGGCGCAAAATGCAGGCGAACCCCGCAGAATGCCTGCTTTCCATGGCGCATTCTGCATTTGGCCGTCCTTGGCCTTCAAAGGTTCGGCGAGGCTTTGCAACACCGCCCGGCGGGAAAAAGACCGGCGTTTGGCAAAATTTCAGGTGTTACGGGGTACTGTATTGCCGGACAGTTTCTTATGATCGGGGATTGCCGGCGCGGATATTTTCGCCGCCTGCCCCGAAAGGAAAGAAAAATGCCGAAAAAAATTGTTTTTAAAATTGTTTTTTTGCTGGTCCCGTTCAGTATATTTACGCTCGCGGCGCTCGCCGGCCCCAAAGAAGAATACGCCGAAGCCGCCCTTGTTTACGCCGCGGCCAACGCCAGCCTGGCCGCTTACGGCGACCAAACGGGCGCTGCTTTTTTCGGCGCCGGGGAAGGCTGGGAAGCCGTCCGTCCGCAAAACGGCGAAACAAAAGACGGCCGCAGGATTTTCCGCGTCCAAAAGACAAGCGTCCGCAACGGGCAGAAAATCTATATAATAGCTTTTCGCGGCACAAATTCTTACAAAGAAGCAAAAACCGATTTGCGGATAAACCGCGTGCCGTTTGCCGGCAAAAGTCCGGACGAAATAAAAATTAACGCCGGAAAGCGCGGCGTGGGAGAAGACCGGCCCAAAGTGCACAAGGGGTTTTTGGAATACGCGCTGGCCGGTTTTTGCGCGGCGGGGCGGCAATGCCCCTTTTACGCGGCCATCAAAAACAACCCCCAGGCCAGGCTGATTGTTACCGGGCACAGCCTGGGCGGGGCGGCGGCCGTGCTGTACGCCGCGGTCATGGCGGAGATGGGCGTTCCCCAAGAAAGGATAAAGGTAATTACCTTTGGTGCGCCGGCGGTGGGAAACCATGCTTTCGCCGATAAATACAAAGACCGGCTGGACATATTGCGCGTATACAGCCGGCTTGACCCGGTGCCGGCCAGCCTGGCCCTTTTCCCTTACGCGCAGCTTGGCCGGGAGCTTATGGTGAAAAGCGACCTGCGCCGCCAGATCATACCGCACGGCATGGACCAATACGCGGATTTTGCCGGCAAACATTATTATGACTGCCGGGCAAAAATAGCCGGGGACAAAGACGCCGATCCCCCGGCGGCGCACCGGGGCGGCAAAATCGTTGCCGCCCTGGTGTACGCGGATGACGGTGGGTACGGTTTGGAAACAGAATACCGCTATATGCGGGAAAACCTTCTTGACGTCTACGGCAAGCACCTGCCGCGTTTGGCAGTGCTCGGCGCGGCAAAGGACGGCGCCGGCATAAAAGAAAGCGCCGCGGCGGCGGGCGCCGACTACCTTTTGCAGGCGCTGATAAGCGCAAGGCCCGTTAAAACGGGCAAGAACAAATGGATAGTAACGCTCAGCCAGAGCATGACCGATCTGGCGACAGGGAGGATAGTCGCAGCGGCGAGTTTTAACCGCCAAATAAAAACCGGCGGCAGTTTTTTTCAGGCGTCGGCTTACAACGCCTTCAGGGCCGCCGCGCAGCTTGCCGCCACAGACGTCAATCAACCGCCGCCGCCTTGACGCCGGAAGGATAGGCGCGCAAGCCTTCGGCCATGGCGGCGGACACTTCCGGGGAATCGTCCAGGAGATAGATGCGGCCGGGGTTGTCGTTGCGATCATAGTCCACGCCGTTCCACCATACGGCGGCCTTGATGTTGGGATATTCCGCTATTTTCGCGAACATGTCGCGAATCCAGGCGGCTTTGTCGCCGCCCGCCGAGTTGGAGGAAAACTCCGTGATCATGAAAGGTTTGTCAAAAAAGGACATATACCGGTCGTAAAGCGGCCGATAAATTTCTTCGAAAGAACGCCATTTTTCGCCGGGGAAATAGGTTCCGGCGTTGTAGCCGGTCAGGCCGACGACGTCCACATATTCGTCGCCCGGATAGTAAGCCGCGAAGCTGTTCCAGGCAAAATCCGGCAAAGACGCGTCGTGCGGGTTCCATATCCAGATAAGATTGTCCACTCCCGCCTCATCAAACAGCTTTCGTATATAACGCCACAGTTCTACGTATATGCGCGGGTCGCGGGCCGTATAAAAAGCCGAATACCAGCACCAGTCGCCGTTCATTTCGTTATTCAGGCGAAAGAGTACCGGTTTGCCGAATTTCTTCAAATCCTGCGCGTAAAGGGCGAAATATTCGTCATATTTGCCATTCAAAATTTCATAGGCTACCAGGGCGTTATCCGTCGCGCCCTCTGTTTTGAGCGCATCGGCGCCGGCCTCGTGGATGGTCGCGAGGGTCAGTTCCACCAGGCGGCCGTTCCGCCAGGCCCGTTCCAGATGGGCAAGCGGCAGCGGCTCGTCGACGGTCTGATAGCGCAGGAGTATTCTGAAGCGATGCCCCAGGGCTTGTTCTTTCTCCGCCAGTTGCCGGAAGGTCTGCGGCGCCGAGTTTTCAAATATTCCCCAGGTAAGCCCGCTCCCCGGGGAAAATATTTCTTCGTAAACCGTGCGGGTAGCCGGATTCATCGGCGACGTCCCGGCGTAGGGGTATCTGTAGTCGCGCGGTGTCCCCCGGCGCGCGATGAAGGAAAAACTTCCGGTTATCCGCTCAGCCCTTTTGTCGCCGGGCAGCGCGGATTTTATCACGACAGTATAAGTCTCGTCCCGGTTGAGCCTGACCGAAGTCGCCATGTAATGGTTTTTGTCGTTTGCCACCTTTAAGAGTTTCGCCCGCGTCCACTTGGCCGTAACCGCCGGATGGCCGTCCACCGCGGTCTGATATTCGGCTGTTATGCGGTGCGCGCCGCCCCGGCGCAGAAATTTATTGCTGTAATTCACCAGTTCGCGGAAACCGGCGGTTTTGCCGGCAAAATTGTCGTAATAGACTTCGACGGCAAGGTCGGGCGTATCGAAAACATTGCGCAGGCTTGACGCGCTTATATCGACGGCGCTGCCTTTGGGTATGAGCAGGCGGTACCCGTTGGCGTAATCGGTGAAAAGATCATAAACATCATCATAGCCCACGACGCTTTTGCGATCATGCCCGCCCGCGTCCATAGCGTCGGCCGCGTAAACATAGCCGTCGACAAAAAATCCCTCGGCGCGCGCCGCCGGCGGCATGAGCGCCAGCAGCAGGCAAACGGCCAGTAAAAGTTTTTGTTTGGACACCAAAAGCCCTCCTGGCTAAGATAGTAGAACAGGTCAGACTGCTCCCCGGTTAAAACACGGATAAGGTTAAGGTTTGCGAAATGGTTTGCCGCCCTGCGCGGCGCAAACCGCAGACAGGCCGGAAGCCCGGCAAGGGTGTGCAAGAAAGGCAACAGCATTTGCTTTTCTCTCTAGTCCATTGACAAAGTTATATATTATCGTTATGCTGTACTCAATCGTGAACAAGGAAAGGGGTGCAGCAGATGAACAAAAAATACGTTGT
>JAISPA010000218.1 GCA_031275255.1 Acidaminococcales bacterium
TCCAGCATATTCTCCGCTATGATCATCATATCCTGCCCGCAATTCATCAGCTTGCCTCCTGTCGTCCGTAAAGAAAGATACGCCCCCCTCCGCTGAAGAAGGGGGGCAGGCAAGACACACAGCCGGTCAGGGCGCCTCGATAGCGCCTACCGGGCAGCCGGCGGCGCAAGCGCCGCATTCCACGCAAGCATCGCCGATCGAGTAAGGCGTGCCTTCTTTTATCGCTTCCACCGGGCAGCTTGAAGCGCAAGCGCCGCAACCTATACAACTGCTGTTGATTTTATACGCCATAATTCACACCTCCTTATTTTAATTACTGAGCCAAACCGGAAGAAGAAAATTAATCCCCCCGTTTCCCCCCAAGGCAATCTATGCTAAATCTGTACTGAACCATCTATAAGCCGGCCGCCGAATCATTCGGCCGTATGTCCTCCCTGACCGCTTTAACACAAAGCAAAAGCTCTGCCGTCCCATCCCTGGTCACCCGGCAATTCGCCACATACTGTTCGCTTAAACCGCCGGCGCGCGCAAAAGGCGCCGACGTTCCAGCGACAGTATAAGGGCGGCCGTCCGCCTCAAGGCGCTCTCTGGCCTCCCGGAAAGTCAGGGCCAGCAGATCGGGTCCCCCTGCCGTCAGACTTCCATCACTTCCTTTTCCTTCTGCTGGCATATCTGATCCGCTTCTTTCACGTATTTGTCGGTGATTTTTTGCATGGCATCCTGCGCCTTTTTGGCCTCGTCCTCCGAAACCGTCTTGTCTTTTTCTTCTTTTTTGATGATATCGTTAGCGTCGCGCCGTATATTTCTGACGACTACCTTGCACTCCTCGCACTTTTTCTTCACGACCTTCACTATTTCCTGCCGCCGCTGCTCGGTAAGCTGCGGTATGGCCAACCTTATGATTATCCCGTCGTTGTTTGGATTAAGGCCAAGGTCTGACTTTAAGATAGCTTTTTCAATACTTTTCAGCAGATTTTTTTCCCACGGCTGGATAACTATCACGCGCGGCTCCGGCACCGATATATTGGCCACCTGGTTTATCGGGGTGGGCGTTCCATAATATTCGACCGTAATCTTATCAAGCAGCGCGGGCGTAGCCCGCCCCGCCCTTATCGAGGCGTAATCGGAACGCAGTATGTCAATGGTTTTCTTCATCCTGCTTTCATGGTCGGACTGAATGCCGGCAATACTGCCCATAATTATCCCCCTCCTATAATTGTACCAATTTCCTCGCCGTTTGCAACCCTTAATATATTGTCCGGCCGGTCTATATTGAACACGACGATGGGAATTTTATTGTCCATGCAAAGGCTGACGGCGGTGGAGTCCATGACGGCCAGCCCGCGCTTTATCACTTCCAGATAAGGAAGGCGGCTGAACTTAACTGCGTTCTGATTGGTCTGCGGATCGCAGTCATACACGCCGTCGACGTTATTCTTGGCCATAAGTATGGCGTCCGCCTCTATTTCCGCCGCCCGGAGCGCCGCCGTCGTATCGGTGGAAAAATACGGGTTGCCTGTGCCGGCGGCAAAAATCACGACGCGCTTCTTCTCCAAATGCCTGATAGCGCGGCGCCTGATATAAGGCTCCGCTATCTGCCGCATCTCTATGGCGGTCTGTACCCTTGTAACGACGCCCAAAGACTCCAGAGCGTCCTGCAAAGCAAGTGAATTAATGACCGTGGCCAGCATTCCCATATAATCGGCCGTCGCCCTGTCCATACCCTGCGAACTGCCGGAAAGGCCGCGCCAGATGTTGCCGCCGCCGTTTACAACGGCAATTTCTATCCCGCTGCGGTTTACCTCCCGTATCTGAGCGGCTATCGCCTCTACGATTTCAGGGTCTATGCCGTAACCTCGTTTCCCGGTCAGAGCCTCGCCGCTCAGTTTAAGCACAACCCGGTGAAACGCGCTTTTTGTCATTACTGTTCCTCCAAACAAGGTGATTACCGGTAAATCCCCATTAATCCCGCCCCGGTAACTGTTATGAAAAGGGAACACCCCGTGTTCCCTTTTTGTCAATCTTTTTTTACAAACGCCATGACCTCGGCGGCAAAATCGCCGCTTTTCTTCTCTATGCCCTCGCCCAGCTGATAGCGCGCGAAACGGCGGACGGAAATATTCTCCCCGATTTTGGCGATATTCTCGGTAAGCAACTGGCTTATCGTCTTATCCTGATCCTTCACAAACGGTTGTTCCAGCAAACAGACCTCTTTATAATATTTTTCGATGCGCCCTTCCACCATTTTTTCAATGATTTTCTCGGGTTTGCCCTCGTTTTTCGCCTGTGCCCGCAATATCCCGCGCTCGTGCTCCAATATGCTTTCAGGCACTTCCTCCCGGCTGACATAAAGCGGATTGGCGGCCGCTATCTGCATGGCAACATCTTTGGTCAAAACCTTGAAATCGCCCGTTTTGGCCACAAAATCGGTTTCGCAATTTATCTCAACCAATACGCCAATCCTGCCGCCGCCATGTATATAAGCTTCCACTAAACCTTCGCTCGCGACGCGGCCGGCCTTTTTCGCCGCCGCCGCCAGTCCTTTTTCCCGAAGCAGGTCGATCGCCTTTTCCATATTCCCGTCGGTTTCGGTCAGGACTTTTTTGCAGTCCATCATGCCCGCGCCGGTAACTTCGCGCAATTCTTTAACCATAGCGGCCGTTATCATAAACTGTTTCCTCCCAAGATCAATATCGTATGCTGTCAAACTTCCGCATTATCGTCCGCGGGCGGCGCGGATGGCGGCGTCGCGTCGCGCAACTGCACTCCCTGCCTGCCTTCCAGAACCGCGTCGGCCATTTTCGCCGTAAGCAGTTTGACTGCCCGGATCGCGTCGTCGTTGGCGGGTATGACATGGTCGATCTCGTCCGGGTCGCAATTCGTATCGACAATACCGACAATCGGGATATTGAGCTTACGCGCTTCCAGCACCGCGATCCTTTCCTTGCGCGGGTCTACGACAAAGAGAGCTCCCGGCAGCTTGCCCATTTCCTTTATGCCGGCGAGGAACTTGGTCAGGCGCGCCATTTCGTGCCTTAAGGTAAGCACCTCTTTTTTCGGCAGGACATCAAACGTTCCGTCGTTTTCCATTTTCTCCAATTGCCTGAGATGGTTTATCCGTTTTTGGATAGTCTGGTAATTAGTAAGCATGCCGCCCAGCCACCGCTCGTTCACAAAAAACATATTGCAGCGCGAAGCTTCTTCACGCACCGCCTCCTGCGCCTGCTTTTTAGTGCCAACGAAAAGCACGCTTTTGCCGTCGGCGGAAACCGAACGCAGGAAATTATACGCTTCCTCAATTTTCTTCACGGTCTTTTGCAGATCAATAATATAGATGCCGTTGCGCTCCGTAAAAATATAGGGCGCCATTTTGGGATTCCAGCGCCGCGTCTGATGCCCGAAGTGAACGCCTGCCTCCAACAACTGTTTCATCGAAATAATAGCCATTTTACCCTCCTGTTTTTCCTCCGCGGGTCACGCAAATCCGGCACAGGATGAAAAAACCCGCGTGTGTTTTATACATCGTGAAGTATTATAGCACAAAGCGGCAACAAAAGTCCAACAAAAATTTGCGCGCGTCCAGCGAAAAAAACACAAAAAAAAATAAATGCCCTTTTCATTCTGACACATCCTTTGCCGCTTATCAAAAAAGCCTTATCGCAACCGCTGTTGCTTTATATCAGCCGCTACTTTCAAAAAGACGGTTAATTGCGGCTACAACCTCGGCGATTTTGTCATAGTTCAGGCTTCCTGCTTTGTAGGCGATTACGTATGCTTGTTTCAGCGTGGAACAGCTTGTTTGGGCGGACATTGCTTGTAATGTGTTTAATCCGCCGCGGTGATTTCAACGGCGTATTCATCGCCGACGTTCTTGCTTGTTATCTGCGACAGCACGATGTCATTCGGGCCTGATTTTGCCAAAACAAGCGCCGGACGGCGTTTTGACGAAATCAAATCCGAAAACGGAAACGGCACAACTACAACGTCATCTTTCATAAATCCCGCCATGCCGCATCCTCCTCCGGCAGAAGCCAGTCTTTGGCCATTGCTTTTTCGCACGCAAGCATTGAATCTTTTATTTGGTTCTCCGAAAGGCGAAATGGTATGCCTCGCTCGCGTATCGCTTGACTGACAAAAACACTGACCCCCGTTGAAAAAGTCAGCCCGAGTTCGCGAAACAGCTTTTCTCTCTCGTCTTTCAACTTATCGTCTATACTTATATTGATCTGCGCCATGTCTTGAGTCCTCCGCTTGCCTGTCTTTGCTATCATTGATACGTCAAGACGGAGCGTTTATCAACCAAATTTTCCCGCGCTATACGGCTAAGAACAGGACGCCCCGCACCTCTCCGCAGTAATGTGTGACGTGTCCCAGGAGAGACATTTTTTTGCGCAGAACAGTATTAAGTAACTACTGATTAAATGCCACCCTTTCCGCAAAACAGTATGATATAATAATCAAAAAGGGAAGCGGGTGTAAAAGATGAAACAGCAAACCTTCGCCGACATAGAATACGCGAACC
>JAISPA010000255.1 GCA_031275255.1 Acidaminococcales bacterium
GCCAGCAGCGCCCCCAGCAACGTGTTGGCGGTTTCTTCTATGCTCAGGGAAGCCGCTTTCGTTTTCTGGGCAAACCAGGTATGAACGCAAATCGCCACAATGGATATGCACAGGCCGAAAACAGTGGTAATGAGCGCCTCGCTGATGCCGGCGGTTACGGCCATGGGATTTTGCATGCGTTCGTCCAGCGCGTCGAAAGAAGCGATCATGCCGGTAATGGTGCCTAAAAGCCCCAGCACGGGGGAGAGTGTGACGATGACCGCGATATATGATATATATTCTTCAAATTTGCCGATGGCGCGCTCGGCCTTGGCGGCGGCGAACGCCTCCAACTGGGCGCCGTTCTTGGCGCTTTCCACGATAGCCAGCGCCAGCGCCGCCTCCTCGCCTTTTGTTTCCCGGGCAAGGCGCCGCGCTTCCTGCCACTGCCCGCTAGCGGCAAAAGCCGAGAGCTTTTCGGCAAAGGCCGGCCCGGAAAGGGCGGCGCGGTAAAACAGCCAGCGTTCTATGCCCAGCCAAAAAAGAAGCAGCGACGACAAAAGAAGCGGCCACATGACCGGCCCTCCCTTTTGGAACCAACTTACCGCGTCCGACAAAAAGCCCATGCTGCGTTTTCCTTCCTTGCCTAATTTGGGGCAGATGAGCCGGGTTCATTGCCCTCGCCCCATACCCGCCGCATAAATTCAAAAAATATTTCGGTTAAATGATTGACGGCGAGCTCAATCGCCGTCATGACCAGGCGCGGATCGAAAAATTCCGGCAGGCAGGGCAGCGATATGTCAAGCACAATGTCGCCGTCGCCGGTTACGGAATATTTGAAAATCTTGTATTTGGAATTTAGCTCGTTTAAATATTCTATCACTTTCGTCCGGTTGTTGTTATTCATTACCGCCGGAATGATAAGTATCCTGATCATGGTGTAAATGCTTGTGTCGGTAAAGAAAATGAGCGGCAGTTGTTGCCTGTGTACGTTCAGCGTGGTGCGGAAAAGCACGGTCAGCGCCTCGCCGCCGACTGTTTCCGCCCCGAAAAAGTTTATTTTGGACTCGGTGAGAAATTCCCTGAATTTTTCCGCCTTGGGATTGGTTTTACCTTCTTGCGTCGCCAGGTTTGCCGTGTGGTCGTCGCCGGTCATCATTCGCGCTCCTTTACTCGGTTGTTATTTTGCCGTATTTTTCGGTTTTTTGGTGTTCAAAATAACTTCGGCCAGAAAATAAAAAAGAACTTCCTGCTTACAAAGAAGTTCGGTCGAACTGCGTTTTTAAAAGACTTCAGCTTTCCCGAACACCCGCGGGCCAAACAGCAACAACGCAGCAGACAATTCTTCTGGCTCGGGGTTCATCGCGCGTTTCGCCTTCCCGGTAATGTCTTATTTATGGCTGTCCATAAATTTTACCCATACCAGTGGTTGTCGGGAGATTGCACCGCAACATCCCCGAGAAACGAACTCGCCCTTACAGCGGCGGTACCGCGCCGGAAATTATGGCCGCCCGGCCATTGTTCCGGACTTATTTATTAAGCCCTTACGGGCATCTGCTGTCGTGTTATGAAATTGCCAAGGATTGTTTAAATGATAACACCGCTTTAAATTTCCGTCAACCGTTTTACGGAAAATATTGCGCTTGCGCGGGCGCGGAATTTGGAAGAAAATCGCCCGTTTGATACGACGGCGAGGGCTGCGAGGGCTGCAAAGCAATGGGCAAGCGTGTTTTTGCCTGCCACAGGCTGGTTTGGGCAATTGAGTTTCAAGAAGTTTGCGCCGGTTTAGGCCAGTTTTCTGCCAATGCGTTCTGCGGGAGAAGCCGCTTGCCGGGCAGGCGTTAAATAGTTGCCTGGCGTTGATTTATTGTCCTGTTTTTGTCGGCGTTAAATTTTTGGCCGACCGCCGTTAAAATGTTGGCGAAGCCTGCAAACTCCGCCCTGGCGGCTGGTTTTGCGTGTTAAAAGATCGGCGCGGGGTATACTGGCGCGACGAAGATTGCGTCATGTACGAGGATACACAAGCTTATTTTCTGTCCGATTGCAAATTCGCTTTCGGCAGAAAACATTTGTTCCCCATCTGAGTTTCCGACAGTATAGCACCCGCCTGCACTGAAAAAGTTAGGGTGAATGGAGATGGCTGCGAGTATGCTGTCCTCAGTCGCTATGTTGCTCAATATATCTGGATATATCTTCACGCGACAAAGTCCCTGGGCGCGAGCCTTGAAGAATACACCGCAAATAGTCGTATTTTCTGTAAATATGCGAAGTGCGCCCTTGCATCAGTCGTTCGACCGTACTTGAAAAGTCGTTGGTCCCATCTGGGAAAACTTCGGCTATATATAAATTATGCGGGTTTAAGCAAATAAATCCGTCATAATCAAGCATCAACGCGCGTAAAATATCATTCAAAATTGTTTGGTGCTGGGATTTTCGCACAGCAGAATCATTTGTAGCTTGCTCAAGATAGTCATAAATTAGTTTTACGAAATTATGGCTGCAGACTACGCGCGACACATCCGCCCTGGAAGACTCAATGTTATAGGCATTTATAAAAGGCGCGCCAAGTACGGTATTGTCGTCCCAATAAATATCGCCATAGTCAATGCCGCCCCTTACAGTAAAGCCATGGTTCAAACAACGAGCCCACGATGTACTTGCAACAAGCGCAGCGGCATATATTGAACCGACAATTTCTACAGTGTTTTTTGGCGGGTAATCCATGGGCGTCATAATGACAATTGAGTCGGAAATAACTTTAATAGACCTCTCCAACAATTAAGGAAATTTCCAAAAGCTCCGATATAAAAGGTATGATGAACAAATATGATGAGTCGCAAAAGCTAACGGAAGAACAATTTAAGCGGATAATCGGAG
>JAISPA010000243.1 GCA_031275255.1 Acidaminococcales bacterium
GAAAAGTGGATTTTTGCCAATCGCGCAAAATTGAATAATACGGTGGTTTTAGGCGTCGGCGGTTCTTTTGACGTTATGGCGGGAAGGGTCGCGCGCGCGCCGCATTTTATGCAAAAAGCCGGACTGGAATGGCTTTTTCGCCTGTACAAACAGCCTCGCCGCCTTTGGCGCATGTTGGCGATACCTCAATTCATTTTTTACGTCTTGTTAAAACAAAAGGATTAGACAAAGATTAACTGTTGTATTATAATGTTTTGAGATTGTTTTTCTCCTGATCGAATGAGATTTTATTTTTTAGGATATTCGGTTACAGCTGAATACTTGTAAGAGAAATGGCAAGTTCTGCTTGTCTTCTTCGGCGAACTGCATTCGTTGAAGATGGTCAGCTGGGTTCACGCCGGTCAGCCGCTCTTTGTTTTCCGCCGCCGGTGAAAGCGGCGGTCTTTGGACAGTAGTCATTAAGGAGCAATGTCAATCTCATGCAATCTTTTATTGTAAAAGACGGCTATGGCATAATTGCCGCTTGTTTGGCCGCCGCCGTCATTCTAACGTCTTTTGGGGAGCCTTCATGGGGAACGCCGTTTTTTGCGTTGTCTTTATTTATGTTGTTTTTTTTCCGCAATCCCGCGCGCGCCCTGCCCAAAGACGATAAGGCTGTTTTTTCGCCGGCCGACGGCACAGTCATGGATATCGCCGATTTTATCGATCACGAGTATCTTGACGCTGAAGCAAAAAAAATAACGGTATTTCTTTCTGTTTTTGACGTTCATGTGAACAGGAGTCCGGTCAGAGGCGAAATAAAATATCAGAGTTATACCTGTGGGCGATTCCGTCCGGCTTATAAAAGCATCGCTTCTTTTGAGAACGAGCGTCATGCCATAGGTATAGAAAATGAAAAAATTAAAATACTTGTTATACAAATAGCGGGAATACTGGCCCGCAGGATAGTGTCGTGGGTAACATTGGGCCATGATTTGAAGCAGGGCCAAAGATACGGCATGATAAAATTCGGCTCAAGTACCGAACTGATAGTCCCCCAAAATGTCCGCATCCTGGTAAAAAAGGGCGACAAAGTAAAAGGCGGCGTTACGGTGATGGGAAGGATAGAGGAATGATGTTTCCACGCTCAATAATACCGAACGCTTTCACGTCGCTCAACTTGGCTTTTGGCGTTTTGTCCATAATCAAAGCAACCGAAAAAGATTATTTTTCCGCCGGCATACTGATAATGCTGGCCGTGCTGGCGGATGCCTGCGACGGGCGGGCGGCGCGGTACTTTGGCGTCAGCGGCGATTTCGGCAAGGAACTGGACTCGCTTTGCGATGTGGTGTCTTTCGGCGTATCCCCGGCTATATTGATTTATCAGATGTATCTTTACAGCGCCAATACGGTATATCTTGTTTTTGTAATTATTTACGCCGTATGCGCGGCTCTGCGTTTGGCCAGATTCAACTTGGATGCGGCTAATGTGCAGGGTTATTTTATGGGGCTTCCGTCACCGGGCGCCGCCTGTTTTTTAGCTTCCGCCGCCATAGCCGGACTGGAGATGCCTCCCGCCTGCGCGGCTGCCGGCCTCTTCGTTTCCGGCCTTTTGATGTACAGCAAGGTTCGTTATCCTGATTTCAAAGGCAAAGGCAATCCGATAAAGCCGCCGGTCGCGGTCTTGTGTTCTTTAGCGGCCGGGTATATATTATATTTTTCACCGACCCTGGCAAGCATACCTTTTATTATCATTTTTGCCTTTCTCGCCGCAGGCGTAATTAATTTTTTTTATATACACTTTACCGGCGGCTATGACTAAGTTTACCCGGGATTTTTACGCAAAATACGCGCAGCCGGTTTTTAGCGGGAAAAAGGAGTATTGATGTATGGTTATGCCTCTTGATTATATTATGGTGCCTGTGCAAGTATTTTTGCTGATTATCGCTTTCTATTATTTAACAGTGTCTTTTTTCGGGTTTTATAACGCCAAGGATAAAACTGTGTTTTTGCCGCAAAAAAGCTTTGCCGTAATTATCGCCGCGCACAATGAGGAACAAGTTATCGCGTCTTTGCTTGAAAATCTGTATATGCTCAACTATCCGCGCGCTCTTTACGATATACACGTTGTGGCCGACAACTGCACTGACCTGACCGCGCAAATCGCGCGGCAACATAAGGCGGTCGTACATGAACGGTGTAACAATACGGCAAAGGGAAAAGGTTACGCTTTGGAATGGATGTTTGCCCGGCTGTTTAAGATCGGTAAACATTATGACGCCGTCATTGTTTTTGATGCAGATAATCTTGTACATCCGATGTTTTTGCAGGAAATGAACAATTGCCTCTGCAAAGGCAAGGAGGTAATACAAGGGTATCTTGATTGTAAAAATCCCAATGATACTTGGGTATCGTCGACTTTTTCCATTTGCTTTTGGGTGGTTGACCACGCCTGGCATTTAGCCAAACATAATTTGGGCCTTTCCAGCGTACTGGGCGGGACCGGAATGTGCATTTCAACGGATGTTTTGCGTGAACACGGCTGGGGAGCTACTTGTTTGACCGAAGACATGGAATTTACCATGAAGGCTTTGCTGAAAGGCGTTCCTACATACTGGGCGCACGACGCCATTGTGTACGATGAGAAGCCTTTGACCTTCAAACAGTCATGGCATCAGCGCAAACGCTGGGCGCAGGGACATTTTGACGTTGCCACCCGTTATGTTCCGCAGCTTTTTGCCAATGGCTGCAAAAAACGCGATATGCATATGTTCGACGGCATTATACACCTTCTGCAGCCTTATTTTCTTTTGATTTCAACCGCATTTTTCCTTTGCAATATATTAAACGACAATTATCCTCTTTATACCAATGTTTTCCAGAAATACCTGCCGCTGGAATTATGGGTGTTTATCTGCCTGTGGCAGTATATTTTGCCTCTGCTTGTTTTGGTAAAAATCCGCGCCTCGCTGAAAACTTTCGGGTATTTTCTTTTGTATCCGATATTTATCTATTCATGGGTTCCGATAACAATACTCGGGTTTATTGACCGTAACAAGCATGAGTGGAGCCATACCGCCCATACCAGAAATATAAGTTACCAGGAAATGGCCATGACCGAAGCGATTGACAGCGGCCGCCCGGCCGCTGAGGATATTTATTCGGCAAAAACACATTCAAGCGGCACTTATCGTCTTTATAACGAGGCTTAATACATACGTTTCCGTAAAATACCGGAGCTATGCAACAACGACATGAAAGCAAATGGCCTTTGCGCCGCTGTTTGGTGACAAATATTATGAAAATATTATTAACTAATGATGACGGAATCGCGGCGCCGGGATTGCACGCCCTCTTCCTTGCGCTGAAAGAGGCCGGCCACGGTGTAACTGTTGCCGCTCCCACTTTTGAAAACAGCGCTATAAGTCACGCGATCACCGTACATGATCCTATCTTTGTTGATGAATATGAAATCAGCGGCCATGGAAAGATTGGCTGGTCGATCAAAGGACATCCTGCCGATTGTGTAAAACTTGCTTTGGAAGCTTTGCTCTCCGAACCCCCGGAAATTGTTGTTTCCGGGATTAACAACGGGTCCAACACAGGGCTTGACACTGTTTATTCCGGTACAGTGAGCGCAGCTATGGAGGCAAGTATGCATAATGTGCCGGCAATCGCGTTTTCGCTTGCCAGCAAATCGCGCCAGGCCGATTATACTATTGCTGCGGAAATTGCTTTAAATATTGTCGGCGAATATGAAAAATTTAATTTGCCTGCCGGTACTATGCTGAATGTAAATATTCCCGCCGCCAGCAAAGAGCAGATAAAAGGCATGCGGGTAACTGAACTAGGCAACACCGCCTATGACAACATCTTTGCTCCGCGCCATGATTTACGCGGACGTACTTATTATTGGATAGGAGGCTCTTTGGCGGTAAATTCCGCCGGGAAACTTAATTTGGATAAGGACACAGAGGCGGTAAGCGACGGCTGGATTACTTTGACACCGTTAAAATATGACCTGACCGACTATGATGTGTTGGCCAAGATGAAAAAGATGCTGTTTCCAAACAAGTAACGAGGGTAATATCGGGCAGAAATATTTAATTTATTTTGCCAAGCGGCAGTTTTATATGGTAAAATACCACCATAGGGCAACAAAAAAACAATGATTAACTCGGCATTCCATAAATTCCCGTGTTTGGGTTTGGCAAACTGCAGTAAAATAGGCGCCAGGCCAGTATTTGTGCGTTTTGGGAGGCGTGTTTTTGGTAGATATAGCGTTGATTGGCGGCAGCGGGCTTTATTTGCCGGTAATGCTGAAAGATAGGGAAAAATCTGCCGTTGACACGCCCTATGGCAAAGTTATTTATACGTATGGCGGGCTAAACGGCAAAAAGATCGTTTTCATGGCCAGGCATAGCCATGACCATAGTGTACCGCCGCACATGGTTAATTATCGCGCCAATATCTGGGCTTTAAAAAAGATCGGTGTGAAAGCAATAATTGCCAGCACGGCGGTAGGTTCTTTAAACGCGAAAATGAAGGTGGGGGATTTAGTTATTCCCGATCAGTTGCTTGATTTTACCAAAAACCGCATCTACACCTTTTTTGACGGCCAAGACAAAAGAGTCGCCCATGTCGACCTTACGGAGCCATATTGTCCCCTTTT
>JAISPA010000019.1 GCA_031275255.1 Acidaminococcales bacterium
GATCAAACCCGCTCAGGTGGAGCATGGCATAATAAAGAGCGGAACCGTGTCCCGCCGATAAAACAAACCGGTCGCGGTTCTCCCAGCAGGGACAGGCGGGATCGTAGTTTAAAAAATCCTTCCATATCGCGTACATTAATGGCGCAGCGCCCAGAGGGAAACCGGGATGTCCGGAATTTGCCGCCTCAATCGCGTCTACGGACAAAGTACGCAAAGCGGTGATGATTTTCCGGTCGATAGGGTTCATGTCACAAACCTCCAAATTACATGGCGACGCAATCCGCCTCGCCTGAATATTCGTTGAGATTAACCCATATTGCGCACTACAGTAATAACAGCGCACAAAAAATCGGTGGCAATCAATTCCGGGGCAGCGCGCACATTTTACCGCGCCGCCGCCAACCTTTAGCGGTAACCGATTGCTTTACGCGTTCAATCGCCATAACACGATAATATTATACTCCCTTATCATTTGCCGCGTCAAATTACCGCAAAAAAGCCCGCAAATTTGCGGGCTTTTTATCATTCCTCAGAGTTTTTAGCGCCGGCTTTAGCAATTATTTCATCCGCAATTCTTTGCGGCACTTCGTCGTAATGAGAAAAGTTCATATCAAAACTTCCTCGGCCCTGGGTCATGGAACGCAAATCGACCGCGTATTTCAAAAGTTCCGAATATGGTACCTGCGCCTTGACGCAGCCCTGCCCGTCGCCGATCGGTTCCATGCCGAGTATGCGCCCGCGTTTGCTGTTAAAGTCCCCGATTATGTCGCCCATATTGCCCTCCGGCACAATCACCTGCACGTTGTAAACAGGCTCAAGCAGAACCGGCTTCGCCTGGAGCGCGGCTTTTTTGAAAGCCTGGTTGCTGGCTATTTTGAAAGCCATTTCGGAAGAGTCCACCGTATGATAAGAACCGTCAACCAGGTTAATTTTTACATCAACAACCGGGTATCCTGCCAGGACGCCGCTCTGTATGGCTTCACGCATCCCCTTTTCTACCGCCGGGATATATTGGCGCGGCACCGCGCCGCCGAAAATCGAGTCGACAAACTGAAATCCCTCGCCCGGCGCGAGCGGTTCCATCTCAATCACCACATGCCCGTATTGCCCGTGCCCGCCGCTTTGTTTTTTGTGTTTCCCTTCCACCCGCGCTTTTCCCCTGATGGTTTCGCGGTAGGCGACGGTCTGGGGTTTGAGGATAGCCTCCACGCTGAATTTGCGTTTCAATTTTTCCATTATGACGTCAAGATGCTGGTCGCCTATGCCGCTAACCAGTTTTTCTTTCGTTTCGGAATTTTTGTCCAAAAGAAAAGTCTGGTCTTCATCCATCAACCGCGAGAGCGCTTGTCCAATTTTATCCTCATCGGCTTTGTTTTTGGCCTCTATGCTTAAAGTGTACATCGGTTTGGGAAATTCGATCGGCGGGAAAAGCATTGGATTGTCCTTGTCACCGATGCTGTCGCCGGTGGCCGTATCCTGCAATTTGGCGATGACGCCGATGTCGCCTGCGACAATCTCTTTCAGAGGTATCTGGTTCTTGCCGCGCAGGGTGAAGATATTGCCGATTCTCTCCGTTTTATCCTTGCTCACGTTATAAATGGCGCCGTCGCCTTTTATAACGCCGGAGAATACCTTTATATAACTTAGCCGTCCGACAAAGGGATCGGTAGTAGTTTTGAATACCAGGGCGTTCAATAAATTGTCGGCTTGGCGCAAAACTTCCTCCCCTGATTTTTTATCGATTACGACAAACTCTTTTTCCACGGCCGCCGGCATGTAATCGACTATCGCGTCCATGACCCGTCCCATGCCTATGCTCTTTAAAGCTGAACCCACCACTACCGGATATATTTTAGCGTTTCTTATCCCATTGACAATGCCGCGCATGATTTCTTCTTCCGTGAGTTTCTCGCCTTCCAAAAACTTCATGATCATTTCGTCGTCGGTTTCGGCGGCCGCCTCCACCATAGCTTCATACGCCTTGCCGGCGGCTTCCATAAATTCCGCCGGTATCTCCTGCTCAACCGAACTGTTGCCTTGCTGAAAGTACGCTTTCATTTTCAAAAGATCGATGATGCCTTTAAATTCCGCTTCCGCGCCGATCGGCATCTGCACAGGCAAAACGCCCGCCCCCATCTTGGCGCGCAAATCTTCGACCACGTTATTGAAATCGGCGTTTTCCCGATCCATTTTGTTGATCATGATCACGCGCGGCAATTTGAGCTCGTTGGCGTAACGCCATGTTTTTTCTGTTTCAACTTCGACTCCCGAAGCCGCGCATACCACCACCAAAGCGCTTTCAGCCGCTCGGAGCGCGCTTTTTACTTCGCCAACGAAATCGGCGTAGCCGGGGGTGTCAAGAAAATTTATTTTCTGATCACGCCATTCAACCGGGGCGATCGCCATGCCAATACTGCTTTTGCGCTTTGTTTCCTCTGCCTCAAAGTCGGTGGCGGTATTGCCGTCTTCGATCCGGCCCATCCTGGTTATAGCGCCGGAACGGTAGAGCAGCGCCTCCGTAACCGAAGTTTTGCCCGCCCCGCCGTGCGCGATTATTGCTACGTTACGGATTTTGTCGCCTTTGTAATCTTTCAAAATAAATCCCTCCAGCAATCGAATAAAATCCCTGTTATGTATAGTTGAATTTCGCCGCAAACCATAATTTTCCTTCTGTCCGGGGAACCACCGGCCGGACGGGTATGAATCCTGTCCGGCGTCCGGCGCAATTTCCCGTCGGAATTGTGCAAAAGACTATAAACAGGCCGGAGCGGATTTTTTCAGGGCACCCCATCAGTATATTTCGCCGGGGGCAAAGAAATTGTTTATTTCTCTTTCGGCGCTCTCTTCGCCGTCCGAGCCGTGTACTATATTCTGGGACATGGTCAGGGCAAAATCGCCGCGGATAGACCCCGGCACGGCGTCAAGCGGATTGGTGGCGCCCATCATGGAACGCACGGCTTTTATGGCGTTTTCCCCTTCCACCACCATTGCCGCGACCGGACCTGACGTAATAAACTCTACCAATTCGCCGAAAAAAGGCTTGCCGGCATGTTCGGCATAGTGCTTTTTCGCCTGCTCCACGCTTATTTTTATCATTTTCAGCCCGGTTATCCTTAAGCCCCGGCGCTCGAAACGCGCAATCACCGCGCCGATAAGATTTTTCCTCACCCCGTCGGGTTTCACCATTACATAAGTTCGTTGCACAATCGCACTCCTCCTTAATTCAAGCCGATTTACAGCCGGCATATCAACCGCGGATATTTTCGCAGCGTTTTTTGTCCAAACACTTGACCAGCGCCGTCAGAAGTTTTACCGTCTCCCGGTAATCCCGGTAATGAATAATACTTTGATGGCTGTGTATATAACGGGTCGGCAGGCTTAACGTCAAAGTCGGCACTCCCTCCCCCTGAAGGTGGATTTTGCCGCCGTCGGTTCCGCCGCCCTCGGAAAAAGCCAGCTGATACTTTATTTTTTCTTTTTGCGCCGTTTCTATCGCCAGGTCGCGCAAAGCAGTATTAGGCACAAGCGAAGCGTCGTAAATCGTTATGGCGACACCGCCCCCGAGTTTTGCCGGCGCGATATCCTCGCTCACTCCAGGCATCCCGCCGGCGACGGTTGTGTCCACCACCAGAGCGACCTCCGGTTGCAGCATGTTGGCGGAGGTTACGGCGCCCCGCAACCCGATTTCTTCCTGAACCGTTCCCACCGCGCAGATTGTATTGGGATGGCCTTCGCTGACAAGGACTTCCAACGCTTCCGCCATGATCGCGCAGCCCGCGCGGTTATCCCATGCTTTGCCCAGAAGATAATTCTTATTGCCCATTGCGGCAAAATCACATTCCGGCGTAATAAAATCGCCCGGCTTAACGCCCAGTATTTCAGTAACTTCTTTGTAATCGTCCGCTCCGATGTCTATGAACATGTCTTTTTTATCGACTATTTTTTTGCGCTCCTCCGCCGTCAGTATATGCGGCGGCTTGCTGCCGATAACACCGACAATATCGCCTTTTTCCGCATGCACCGTAACCCTCTGCCCGAGCATCACCTGCTCCCACCAGCCGCCTAAAGGAATAAATTTCAAAAACCCTTCTTTGGTTATATGCTTCACCATAAAACCAACTTCATCCATATGCGCCGCAATCATCACCCGCGGCCCGGTTTCGCCCGCGCCTTTGTGGATTACGGCAACGCTTCCAAGGCCGTCGGAAGAAATCTCCCCCAACCCTTGCACGCGTTCGGTCAGCAACGCTTTTATTCTTTTTTCAAAACCTGTTACTCCTTTGGCTTCCGAAAAGCGTTTCAGCCATTCCAGCGATTTATCCATGTATTCCGGCATAACATCCTCCCCGCGCGTTTAACGCCGCCACCCGCGCCTGTCCCTCCAACAACCCTCTCAAGCCCCGTCTTTGTCGTCCGGCGACATTTCCTGTTTATAACTGCGATATTTATCGTAAATGATTCTGATGACAGTTGTTACCGCTTTTTTCGCGCTGCCCTGATAGACTCTGTCGAGTATTTGCTGCAAAGGTTCGCAGCCGCGGTTTAAATCATAACCCACTATGGATTTTGAAACGTGCCGCCTGGCCAGGTCCGTAGCCAGCGTACAATCAGCCTCGACGACCATGCCGGTGCTGACGTCCACCAGGACAATAATTCCAATAAGTTTATATATTTCGCTGGCGGTTATTCCTGTGGGAAGTTTGGCATAACCGGAAAACAGCACCAAATTGTCGCGCGGATTGTACATGACGCCATCTCCTTACTGAAAATTATTTATAAATTGCACGCCCGAAGACCCCGGCCTTACGCCGGAAAATTTACCTGACCGCCAGGCGGCGGACAAACACGTTTACGGCGATCACGTCAATCGAAGTCATCAATTCCACCTGCTGCTTGATTAAACGCCGCGCCGCAGCCGCCACTTCGTTGATAACCGACCCGTAGAGCAAAACCGTCTCCACTTTAATGTAGATGCCGCCGTTGTTGTCTTTTTCCGATTTTTTTATATTTACGCTGAGCACGCCTTTTATTTCCTTTATTTCCGCCGCCGCCAGCTTTACTATGTCGGCAATCGCCGAATCGGCTATCAGCAGTTTCCCATACATGCTGAAAGCCGGCCGGACTATCGATTTGGCAGCATATTCCTGCGCATGACGGCTCTTGGAAAAAAAACCGCGAAAAGGATCGATCAGGTAGCCGGCGTAATGCGGCTTTAATTCCACGGCCGGGACAGGCACAACATGTTTGCCTTCTTTGTAACGGCTCTCTTTGGCGCGGGCGATTTCGCGCTTGGTCGAAACATCTTCTATGTCGATGACTTTATTGGGCTCAGGTACGCCCAGCTTTGCGGCAATACGCCTGACCATCGCCTCCGATGTCCCAAGAATCAGTATTTTTTCCGGCTTTGCCCTTATTACGGCCTCGCGTACATCTTTCACATGACCGGCGTCATTAAAAATAGCCCTTTTCACCGCCCGTATGCGGTTTTGCTCGTTTTTGGCGGAAATACCCGCCCATATTTTTCCATCACGGATAAGCAGCCCGTCGTCAATAATCGTATCGGCGCCCTCATCGCGGGCGATTTTTTGCGCCTTATAACTTTTGCCTGTTCCGGCCGGGCCAACAAACGCCACTACTTCCACGGCAACGCCTTTCCTGCGGTACAGATTACTCTCATTTAATATTATCATATATTGCGTATTTTCACCACAAATTCAATAATTCCGCCGATATGGCGTAAACGCCAAGTTTATGGGGATATTTATTCTTTATGCCGTGAAAATCCGAGCCGCCGCTTACCTTTAACCCATGCCGCCGCGCGAACGCTTTGTAATGTTTCACCTGTTCCGGCGTATGCTGCGGATAATAGGCTTCAATCGCGTCTATGCCAAGCCGCGCGGCTTCCTCCAGCACGCTTTGATCACTTATCCCGTAAGGATGCGCGATCACCGCCAGTCCTTTGGCGGCGTGCGTTAAATCAATCGCTTCCTTAAGCGACGGCTTTAAATGCGAAACATAGGCCGGCCCGTTATTATAAAGCAATTTGTCAAAGACCTCGTATACATAGTTGAAATAGCCTCTTTTTACCAGTGCGGCGGCGACGTGCGGCCGTCCGACAGCTTGCGCGCCATCGCCCGCCGCGGCGAACACCTCTTCCGGCGTGAGGCTGTACCCGAGTTTTTCCAGTTTAGCCAGGATTTTATACACCCGGTTTTCGCGATCGGCGCTGAAAGCGTGCAACCGCTCCACAAGCCGCGGCTCCTGATCGTCGATCGCCAACCCCAGCATGTGTACTTCGTCTTCCCCGGCTTCAATGGAAAACTCCACCCCTTGCAACAGCGATAAAGGAAGTTTTTCCCGTTTTATCGCAGCGGCGGCTTCCCGGCAGCCGCTTACGGCGTCGTGGTCGGTTATCGCCAGGGAGGATATTTTCGCGGCGGCCGCCAGGCGGACAACCTCCGACGGTGTATATACACCGTCGGAAACTGTTGTATGGCAATGAAAATCGACTAACACGACAGTAACTGCCTGGCCGTCTGGATAAGCAGCCTGACGCCGAACCCGCTGGCGCCTTTCACGGTATAGCCCGCGGTTTTTTTAGCCATATCGGTATTGCCTATATCAATATGCACCCAGGGTTTATCGGTAAATTCGCCGATAAACATGCCGCCCGTAATCATCCCGCCGCTGCGGCCGCCGCTGTTTTTGATATCGGCGACATCGCTTTTGTTGTATTCTTTAAATTCGTCAAAACTCGGCATCTGCCAGCATTTTTCTCCGCATACTTTTCCGGCGGCGATCACCTTATCGCACAAGTCCTGGTTGTTGGCCACAACGCCGGCGACGAAATCGCCGAGCGCGATGGACGCCGCGCCGGTCAAAGTGGCTATATCAATTATCTTCGCCGCGGACAGTTTTGCCCCCGCGTACCAGACCGCGTCCGCCAAAATCAGCCGTCCTTCGGCATCGGTTGTTATTATTTCGATCGTCTTGCCCGAGGCGGCTGTTACAATGTCGCCGGGACGCGAAGCGGTTCCTGACGGCATGTTCTCCACGCAGGGAATGACGCCGACGACGTTTATCGGTATTTTCAGCCGGGCGATCGCGCAAACCGCAGCCAAAACAGCGGCCGCGCCGCCCATATCGCCCTTCATGTCGCCCATGCCCTCCGCCGGTTTGATGGAAATGCCGCCGGAATCAAAGGTAATCCCTTTGCCCACAAAAGCGATTTTTTCGCCGCCTCCGCCCTTGCCCGCATATTCAAGCACCAGGAGTTTAGGCGGCTGCGCGGAACCTTTCGCCACACTGAGCAAAGCGCCCATTCCCAACTTTTCCATATCCTTTTGTTCTAGTATTTTAAAGGCCACTCCCGCCCCGGCGGCCATTTTTTCCGCTTCCCGCGCCAGGCTTTCCGGAGCAATTACGTTGGCCGGGCTATTGATCAAATCACGGGCCAGGTTGACGTTCTCGCCGATACAGCCGGCTTCCGTTACCGCCGTTTCCGCACCTGCCGCGCCGGGTGCGACCAAGAGGACTTTCTCCAGCGAAACCGGCTTTTTTTCCGTTTTAAATCGATCGAAAACATAGCCGCCCAAAATGACGCCTTCCGCGAAAGCGCCTATCCGAACACAATCGCCGGCCAGACCGTCAGGGAAACAAACGACCGGCGACCGCTGTTTCCCGGCGGCAGAGGCGCGGGCTATATTGCCGCCCAGCGTACGCGACTTGTCTGCCGTGCATTCTTCTATCGCGCCGGTCCCGACAAGCAGCAGTTTGATTATCGGCCGGCCGTCCGCATGAAAAAAACATTCCTTTCCAAATTCCGTCAATTCCGGCTGTTCTTTTAATATTGACAAGACTTTTGCCCGCAAATCCCCGGGCAAAAAAGAAGAAACTACTGTTTTTTTTCCGGTTTTCCCCGCCAGCACAACCAATTCCCGCTGCCCGGCCGGCAATTTGCCCAATACCTGTACCTGAACATTCATAAAATCACTGCTTTCCAATTTTTTTAATCCAAATGCCATTCTGTATTGCTATTATTTTATCTTAAATATATGATATTTGTCCAATATCAAAGTATGTAACAAAAGATAAAACAAATTACCGGCCGGCCGTCGAAAGCCGCTGCCTGTCGCGCAGGCGAAAAATTTCTCCCTTGCCCGTATTTTCGCAAACGGCGGCGCAGCGGCGGCCGTGAAGGCCGCCGCTGCGCTTGGTTGCTGTTTCGCTGTTTTTGTCCTGTAAAGATTTTTTTAGAAATAGAAGAATACGCGGGTCCAGAGGAGGTTGTTGTCGTAAATATCGCCCTTCTTGCTGTCAAAATCAAAGTAGTCGAGGGCAAACTCAATGTTTTTCGCCAGGATGAGAGCCGCCCTGTGCCGATTCCCACCATGATCCGTCACTTCTTTGATGATCTTGTATGTCTGTTCGTCCCTCATGTTCAATATCCTCCTGATTGTCTCCACCTCGTCTTTCTTAGTGATGATGAGGTGTTATTATACCGCATCCTGTCCCTTCAAGTGAGACAAATTCTTGTGCGCTTTAGTGAGACAATATCACATGTGGTTCAGAGAAAAAATTTTTATAAAAAATTTTTGGTTGACAATTCATTATGATGTTATTATAATTACAGTTGAATAATTGTTCAATTATATCAACAAGGAGCTGCCTTATGCGGAAAAGCGTGGCCGATGCGGCCAGATGTGATTGCCATACCATACACGAAGAAGTAGTCAACAGGGTAAGGGGCAATATGCCGGCAGATGAGTCTTTGCTCGACCTGGCCGATCTTTTTAAGGTATTCAGCGACTCAACCAGGGTGAAAATCCTCTGCGCTCTTTTCCAGGCGGAAATGTGCGTGTGCGATATCGCCGTGATCCTCGGCATGACCAAGTCTTCCATTTCGCACCAACTCAGGGTGCTCAAACAAACCAAACTGGTAAAATACCGCCGCGACGGCAAAGTAGTCTATTATTCGCTGGCCGACGACCACGTGAAAACGGTATTTGACCAAGGGTTTGTCCATGTTACCGAAGGTTGAGCCAGTGCCCCGCAACACCTAAAAGTTTACCAAACGCCGGTTTTTTTCCCGCCGGGCGGTGTTGCAAAGCCTCGCCGAACCTTTGAAGGCCACGGACGGCCAAATGCCGAATTTGCCACGGATGGCAGCCATTTTGCCGGTGCGCCTGCATCTTGCGCCTTGCCCGGCGAAAAAATCCTCGCCGTGCGCTTTTTTCCGGATTGCCGCGTTGCTTCGCTCCTCGCAACGACAGGGGAGAACGCGGGCGCAGCGAAGCATCCAGCCTTTTTCCGTCATTGCTATGAATCCATCAGGGATTCGTTTGCTGCGGTGAACGCAGTCCATGGCCAATTGCGAGGCCGCTATGGCCGAAGCAATCCAGTCCATGCCTGCCATAGGTGCTGCAAAGCACCAGAAAGTACCAGTATGTTTTCGGAAACTACAGTTGAACATGTATTCAATTTATCAATCGTTCACAATATAAAGGCGGCAGGAATTTTTCCCGCCGCAGCCGAGAGGGAAGGGAGAATCAATCATGCGGGAAACAAATGGCAAACTAACGCCGAAAACACTTTATTTACAAGGGCTTGACTGCGCGTTTTGCGCGCGCAAGATTGAGGACGGTCTGCGGGCTTTGCCGGGCGTCAGTTTTGCCCGCCTGGATTTCGCTGGGCAGAAGCTGACGCTGGGCACTACGGGCGAGGCGAGTTGGCCGGATCTGCTTTCCCGGGCAAAGGAGCTTATAGCGGCGGCGGAGCCGTCGGTAAAGGTTTCCGACTATAAAAACAAAGGCGGCGCGAAAGACAGCGGCGGCCGCTACGCGCGCGTGCGCGCCGCTTTGCCCGTAGCGGGTGCAGTAGTGTTCGCGGGCGCGCTGGCGCTTGACCTCGCCTATCCTTTCAATCTGGCGGTTTTTCTGGCAAGTTACCTCCTGGCGGGCGGCGACGTGCTGCTGCGGGCGGCGCGGAACTTGGCGCGCGGCGCGGTGCTTGACGAAAATTTCCTCATGGGCGCGGCGACCATCGGCGCTTTCGTCATCGGGGAATATCCGGAAGGCGTGGCGGTCATGCTTTTTTATCAGGCCGGCGAATTTTGCCAGCGCAAAGCGGTGGAACGCGCGCGCGGCTCGATCGCTGCCCTGATGGACATCCGGCCCGATTTCGCCAATTTAAAGACGCCTGACGGCATAAAGCGGGTAACGCCCGAAGAAGTGAAGCCGGGAGATTTCATCATTGTCAGGCCGGGCGAGAAAGCGCCGCTGGACGGCGTGGTCGCGGAGGGGTTTTCCGCTTTCGACACCTCCGCGCTGACCGGCGAATCTTTGCCCCGCGACGTAGGCCCGGGCAGCGCCGTGCTTTCCGGCGCCATCAATTTGAACGGCCTGCTGACCGTCGAAGTTACCCGCGATTTTGGCGAATCGACCGTGAAAAAAATACTTGATCTGGTTGAAAGCGCCAGCGAAAAGAAAGCGGCCGCGGAAAATTTCATAACAAGGTTTTCCCGTTATTACACGCCCTGCGTTGTTTTCGCCGCCGCGCTTTTAGCGGTAATCCCCCCTCTTGCCTGGCCGGGCGCCGCTTTCGCGGAATGGGCGGAGAGGGCTTTGGTCTTTTTGGTGGTATCTTGCCCCTGCGCGCTCGTCATATCCGTGCCGCTCAGCTTTTTCGGCGGTATCGGCGGCGCGTCGCGCCAGGGCATACTGATCAAAGGCAGCAATTATCTTGACGCGTTAAGCCAGGTGGACACGGTCGTGTTCGACAAGACGGGGACGCTTACCAAAGGCGTGTTTAACGTGATTTCCGTTACGCCGGCCGGCGGCCTTACAGAAGATGATCTGCTGTTTTTCGCGGCGGGCGCGGAAAGCCACTCCACCCACCCGATCGCCCTGTCGATACGGAAAGCCTGTAAACGCGCTCCGGAGGCGGAAAATATAACCGAGGTGCGGGAAATCGCCGGGCAGGGCGTAAGTGCGCGCGCAGCCGGCTGTTTTGTGCTGGCAGGCAACGACAAATTGCTGGAAGCCGCCGGAATAAGCTATAAAAAAACAAAAAGCCCGGGAACGGTCGTATATGTGGCAGTAGACGGGAATTTCGCCGGCCATATCGAAATCGCCGACGAGTTAAAGCCCGACAGCGTCCGGGCGGTCGCCGGGCTGAAAGCGCTGGGAGTGCGGCAGTCGGTCATGCTGACCGGCGACAGCCAGGCGGCGGCTGAACACGCGGCGGATATTCTCGGTTTGGATCAGGTCTACGCGCAACTTCTGCCACAGGAAAAAATTGCGGTAATCAAAAA